>NZ_JBEAFN010000003.1:0-100128 GCF_040061795.1 Klebsiella sp. GN_Kp190 | reverse complement strand
GAACGCCGAGCTGGCCGCTGCCGCCGAAGCGGCGCAGAAAAAGCAGGATGAGACCTCCCGCGCGCTGTCGGCGCAGATTGCCGCGCTGAACAAGCAGCGCGCGGAGATAAAAGGTAAGCAGAAAACCGAGCTTGATGCGCTGACCAAAAAGAACGCCGAGCTGGCCGCTGCCGCCGAAGCGGCGCAGAAAAAGCAGGATGAGACCACCCGTGCGCTGTCGGCGCAGATTGCCGCGCTGAACAAGCAGCGCGCGGAAAGAGAAGGCCAGCAGAAAACCGCGCTTGATGCGCTGACCAAAAAGAACGCCGAGCTGGCCGCCGCCGCCGCAACCGCGCAGAAAGAATATGATGTTTCAGTCGCTGCTTTAAACGATAAAAATAAAAAATTACAGTCTACGCTCGATAGCCTGGCTATCAAGCAAAGTGATTTAAGCCTTGCGGATAAAAGTCATAAAAATGCCTATGCGCTCGGCGTTTTCTACCTTACCCAGGCGCTATCCGATGTGAATAAAATGGCCGACAATAATGTCAAGCTGGCGCCTTCAGCGTTGGTTTCCGGGTTTAACGACGCTTATAATAAAAAACTCAAAATTAAAGAAAATGAAATAGAAAGTATCGTTAACATGCTTAACGAACAACTATCGTCTAAGTACGTCGATATTGAAAAAAGAATCATGGCTAAAATCAAAAACAAGAAATATGAGATTTTGCCTAATGGTGTCTATTTTGTGGTTGATAAAAAAGGAAAGGAGTCGTACAAGTCGAATGAGACTTTGTCTATGAATATCCTTGAGAAGAAGCTTGATGGTACGCCGATACTCAATACGATGAATTCAAAGATGGTTTACGATAAGCAAATCGATCCGCTAATGGCCAAAGTACTATCATCCGGATTAAAAGGCGGAACGGTCACGCTATATGGACAGGCCGGCTCGCTGTATAGCAGCACGCCAGCGGACCTGAACCCGGATACCTTAATCTCCATTACCTTCGAACTCATTCCCTGAGCGATCGATAGCGGCTCCCCGCCGACTTGCGTATCCGCAAAGCCATCGCCCGCATACCAGGGGGGGGGCAGTCAGATGTCCGGGACGGACATCATGGCTGCAACTATCGCCTGGCGGGCAGAATATTGCCCATCGCGCTTTCAACCGATCGCTTCCGGCAGCAGCCAATCCAGCTGCATGAGGTTTGACTCAAAGGCGGTGACGCCCGAGGCCTCCCCCGGCGTAATGCGCCGCTTCGTCATACGGGGCGAGGTGTGAAAAGCAGCATATTACCATTCTCAACGAGTATGAAGACGTAACTGCGATCCTGTCCCTTTCCCAATGAATCCCGAATTGATATCTGCCAGATATTATTTGTGAATTTTATATTAATCTTGCCAGTCATTAATTATAACCATATTAATACCCAGAGCTGGGCGGCTTACAGCCTGTAAACCATAAAAAAATAATTTATTTCACACTTCGCCATTCGCGATTTTTTCAGTGTCAGGAGTGATCTTTATTTCCGCTGCACATTGATTTGCATCAATCAACTCTGTCTATTCAGATATGAATTTAATTCATATTCCTCTGCCAGGTATACACTCAGCCTTTATTGTAAGCAAAAGGTTGTTATTACATACCGGCTTTGTTTGTCTGATGCGTTTCATTTTTACATTTGCCTTAAGATGTCTGAGGAAAGTCTTATAATGGACTTTGGGGCCGGCAGGTTGATATTTTTTGGCGCTTTGCTCTACTATATCCTGGTCATCACACGCCGTTATCTTTAACACATTATTCCTCACGGGAAGGGACCCCTATGGCTGATACGTTCCAGAATGAGGTGCCCAGGGCACGCATTTTCAGAAAAGAGTTCGAAAAAATCCTGAAAGACCCGGCGCTGACGCAGGAATTACGCGACGAAATCAGCGCGCTGGCCCCGAAATAAACGGCGTGCGTTATTTAATGGATTAACCGGGAATATGCTGGACGCGCAGGTGGCTGATTCCGTGGCCCGAATGGCGCTGGCAGCCGGCCCCGCGCTGACCGGAGAGGAGATGTACTGATGGCCAATGTTTATACTCTGATTTCAGTCTGTCAGGCCGCTGCTGATGCGCTGGCGGTACAAACGCAACAACGTCTGCTGTTGTGGAATAACTGGCTGCAGCCGCTGTCAGCCGATAAACCCGCGGGGGACGATCCCGGCTACGATGATGATTTCCAGCAGATGCGCGAAGAGGTGAACAAGATCACCGGTGCGGATAGCGATCTGATTTGTAGGTTGGCCGAAAAACTGCTCACCACCGTGACCAAAGATATTCGCGTTGCCTCATATTACGCGTGGGCGCGGCTGCACCGGGATGGCGAAAGCGGTCTGGCGGACGGACTGGAACTGCTGGCCGGGCTGATGCAGGGTTTTGGCGAGCAGCTGCACCCGCTGCGGGAGCGCAGCCGAAGGGCCGCATTTGACTGGCTCGCCGGACAGCGGATGCTTGACAGCCTGTCGCTGTACCCCGAGGCCGGCAGTACTGATGCCTTGCGTATCAGCGGCGCATTATTGCTGATGGAGCAGGCGCAGGAGGGGACTGTCCCCGATGCGCTGTGCGGCGTCCTCGAGACCCGTCTGTTGAAGTCGGGCGGGCCGGATGCCGTCGTGCCGCAGAATGTCAGCGATGTTTCGCCCTCTCAGGCAAACAACTATACGCCGGCGCTGAGCCCTATCACCTCCGGCCAGGAACTGCTGACGCAGGCGCGTATCCTGGCGAAATATCTCGGTGACCAGCCGGAGGGCTGGCTGGCCGCTCACCATCTGATGAAAAGCATCCGCCACGACACGCTATATCAGCTGCCGCCGCTATCAGCAGAAGGCAGAACCCGTATTGAACCGCCGAAGCCGGACCAGCGGGCATTGCTGAAGCGGTTGTATCTCCAGCAGAGTTGGACAGAACTGCTGGAACAGGCTGACGGGATGTTTTCTCGTGGCGCGAATCATCTGTGGCTGGACCTGCAGTGGTATATCCACCAGGCTCTGCTGAAGGCAGGGCGGGAAGCGGAAGCCGCTATTATTCAGAACGACCTGAAAGGGCTGCTGTCCCGGCTGACGGGGCTGGAAGGACTGGCATTTAACGACGGCACGCCGTTTGCCGATGAGGTCACGCTGAACTGGATACAACAGCAGGTGCTGGAGAACGCCGCAGGCTGGCGGGATGATACTGCCGCCAGCGCCGCTACCGCATCCGGCGATGACGATATTCTGCTGCTGGAGCCGGAGGCCCTCGCGGTTGCCGACAGCGACGGCCCGGAGGCGGCGCTGGCCTGGCTGCAGAACCGCCCGGGTATCACCAGCGTGCGCAGCCGCTGGCTGCTGCGCCTGCTGATGGCGCGTATTGCCGAGCAGACCGGCAAAAATGAGCTGGCGCAACACCTGCTGGCGGAACTGGGCGCGGATGCTGCCGGAATTCCGCTGGCACAATGGGAGACAGGTCTGCTGTTCGAAGTCAAAGCCCGCCACCTCAGGCTGCTACGCCTGAAGGCCGGGCGCAGTGAAACCGACAAAAACCGCCTGCAGTCTGCTATGGACCGCCTGCTTGCCGAGCTGATTGCCATCGATCCCGCCCGTGCCGCAGTGCTGTGCGCTTAATCTGTTTACGAAAAATAAGGTGGCGGGAGCGGCGATGAAAAAAAAAAGAGAATGCCGCTCAGCGCATATCTCACAACGTATTAAAAGTTAACGGGGGCGATAACGTGTCGGCCAGAGAACGTTTTTTTAAGAAAGTGCAGCAGAACTCCGATAGCACACCGCCCGGCAATAAATCCGCTGAGGCGGAAATTCAGGCATTCCGCCGCCGGATGGATGCGCTGGTGCAGCAAATCAGCCAGTGGTTTGCGGGGTCCGGCATTGAGGTCATTCTATCAACAAAGCATATTCATGATCTGAGCACGATCGGCTATAGCCTGAACAGCGGTATATGCCGTTATGACATCACCACACTCCGGCTACAGAACGGCGATCGTCACGTCAGCATAGTACCTGAACAGCTCTGTCGAGGTGTGGAAACGGGCTGCATGACAATGCGGGTTAATGCTCCTGGAATCACTCAGCTGTTTTACCTGAGCATGGCGCCGGAAACGGGCTGGTTTATCCGCCGCGAACATCAGAGCGAAAAAGAGAATGCCATCATGACGGAAGAGCTCTTTTTCCATGCCGTTGATTGCCTTGCCTGAATAGTCGCAGCGGTTTCTCATATTGTGCAGGCAACCGTTGCCTGACCCATTACAGATATTCGGGCTGTCTGCTCTGAAGGCTTCATGCTTGTGCTTTCAGCCGCAATGAGCCTCTTAATGAGTTTTACCATTTTAGGACCCGCGTTTTTTGGCTCTTTCTCCTGGAGCCCAAAAAGGCACCACAAGGCTGCGGTCCTCAGTCATTCCCGCCAGACCGATATAGACACAAAAAAGCCCGCAGGGCTTACGCCGTGCGGGCTCTTAGGACTTCATCGGATGACTCTGGTAATCACCGCTGGAGAATTTTGGTGGGCTGGCGGAGTCTGAATTAATCTTGTAACTGTTTAAAAATAAATAATTTTAATGTGTTCAACTTTCATTTGTGTACCTAAATGTGTACCAATTATGGGATGTCATAGCATTCTTACCTATCTAAAGTTGTCGATTGCTCTTTCTCCTGATGATTTTTCTGTATCTACAAAGGCTGGATAAAAAGTTTTTTTGCATTTAACTGTTCACACTGTTCACAATCTTATTTTTCTTTTTAATATCATAATGATAGATGGTGATCAGTTGGTGAAGAGTGAACAGTAAACTCTTCACCTCAGCGTGTTTCTTGCCTATTTCATGCGACCGTCACGGCAATACGATGGTGATAAGGGGGGAAGAAAAAAGTTTTTGTGAATACTGTGCTATGTGGTTTTTTTGTTTATTTTCAATGTATTATATTGTGATTGCTAGATGAGCAGTGAACACTTTACTGTTCACCTCTACGGGCTACAGGTACAAACGTTATATTTTGTTGTGAGCAAAACACAGAATTAAACTTACTATAACTTGATGAAGTGACATACGTATTGATATCCTTTTTCGTAGGGGAACAATACTTTTGATTAAGAAATGTCGAGTTATCTATAATACTATTAGGGTTCGAAATATGGGAAATATTAAAAAATACTCTATACATATGCTGCTTATAATACTTATTGCTCTTTTGCTTATATTAGTATTTTCAATTAAGGACGGTAGTATATTTTTGATTAACAGTAGTTTTACTGATTCAGTACAGGCTGTTAGCGGAGTTTTGTCATTTTTAGGTGGTGCTGCTGCTGTAGTGGTTTCAATTTATATATCACGTAAAGATACTCGTGAAAAAAAGAATGAAGAAGAAATTAAAAAAAAGAAAGTGCTCTATTATATTTATTATATGGTTCGTGATTTAGATGATGCATTTTATCAATTTGAAAGGGATTTTAAGGACTTGATATTTGATAGGGAAGTGTTTATTTCTGATTCTATATATGCCCATCATTACGCGCTTTTAATTAAATCAGCCAACCTGCTAAAGGAATATAGCATAACAGATATGCCCCGTTACGATATTTTAATAACATTTATCTCCATTAGAGACAATGTAAATAAAATAATTCAGTTTGTTGATGATTTTAAAGGGCTTCACAACGAGAAATTGGTTTATAATGATGACTTTATAATGTTGCAAGGTCATTATCAATCTGACTTCGTAAAAATGATGCAGGCTATTCATGAGGTGAAGGATGATACGCAGAAAATAAAGGAGTGCTTAGGGATCTAATATCATTAATTTTAACTTGTTTACAAAAATAATAGTGTGCATATATGAGGTGCTTTTTGCATCCTTTCGTAATTTGATATATCTCGATGAAAGTAACGCCTGCTCTTGGTACTCAGTTGCCTGATAACTTTCAAGGGTAAAAAGTTTTTTCTGGAAAAACTGTTCACACTGTTCACTCGGTGTTTTTATTGTTTATTTTCATGATGTTATCTTGTGAATACTCGGTGAACAGTGAACACTTTACTGTTCACTCGGGCCGGTATGCAGGCAAAAAAAGACCGGCTGTTGCCGGTCCGGGTAGGTTATGTAGCGGTGGGTTCGTCGCACTTCGGCAGCCAGTCGGCGTTGCTTTCCTCCCTGAGGGCGAGATTGGTCTGCATGCCCTGATTTGTGCGGCGCTTCTCGTAATTCAGGCCGTACTCTTTCAGAATGGCTGAGAGCCCCTTGCCGAACATGGTCAGACTGAGCGCATTCCTGTAGCCGTGGGCCTCCATGTACACCAGATAGGCGTGATACAGATACAGGCGGGGCTGGCGCGGGATAATGTTGGCGTTCCCCATATACATTCCGTCCGGCTCCGGCAGCGCCTCCAGATAGCCGCAAAAATCAAACGTCGGGTCAGCGTCGCGTTTAATACTGAGCGCCTCGTCGGAGTTCTGCTGCGACTGGAGCAGTGAACGGGCACTCATCGGGTCGCTGAACCGCTGCATTAACTGGCGCACGATGACGGCCAGCTCGCGGGCGATTTTATCCCTGAGCTGCGGGTCGCGCTCCTCCGGGGCTATCTGCTCCGGGAAGTGGATAATCACCCGGCGACGTGACACGCCGCCGCTGCGGTCGGTGAAGCGCATCGGATTATTGTTGACCGCCAGAATCACCGCCGGAATATGCGTCGAGTACGGGTTCTGGTATTTCGGGTCGACCGACACCGCATCGCCGCCGGTGATGGCCTTGAGCCCCGCACCGTCACCGCTCCATTTCTCCTGGTCAGGCAGACGAATGAGCGAGAAGCCAATCAGGGAGGCGCGCTTGCGCGGGTCTTCCAGCGTGTCGATATCCGCCGACGTGGCGTTATCCTCTCCGGCCAGCATCGTGGCGATTTCGGCGAGGATACTTTTCCCGCTGCCGCCCGGCCCGGTCACTTCGAGAAAGAGCTGCCAGTCGTAGCGGTTCGCCAGCACCATAAACAGTGCGGCCAGAATCACGTTACGTTTTGTCGGGTTGCCACTGGCCGCCCGGTCGAGCCAGCGCCAGAAGTTCGGCGCGTGGGTCTCCAGCGTTTCGCCCTCCACCGGCGGGGTGAAATCCACGTCACACAGGGTGCGCAGCCAGTGCGATTTGCTGTGCGGGCTGAACAGACCGCTCTGGGTATCGAGTACCCCGTTGCGAAAACCAATCAGACGGCGTGCCGGTGCCTCCTGCTGGGGAATAATCAGTTTCAGGGTTTCCACCACCGACGCAATTCTCCCCGATGAGAACGGGGCGCGCAGCCGCTGGAACAGCCCGGCCACATCGCGGGCAAAATCAGACGGCGTTATCACCTTCCAGATGCCGTTTTCATACCGGGACAGAAGCTGGCCGTTGGCATCCACGGCCAGCGCTTCGCCGTAATGCTCATGCACCCGCATCGCCTTATCACTGGCGCTCATGGCGGTAAATTCCGCCTCGCTCATGGTGTCGAAGGGGCTTTGTGCCGGTGGCCGGATGGCGGCATAAATGGCTTTCCGTGTGACCTCCTCGCCGTGCTGCATAAACGCATCATTCCAGTCGCCGAACACCGGCGGCAGGGCAACAACGCCCTCACAGGCGTCTGCGGCCACAGCGGCTTTACTCTGGCCGTCGCCGTTAAGGTCACGGTCGGCGGCGAGGACAATCTGACAGGCCGGGTGTTTCTGACGGGCCAGGCTCGCCAGAGAAAGAAGGTTCACGGACGACAGCGCCACCATGACGGTTTCTCCGGTCAGGTGATGCACAGTTAGGGCCGTTGCATAACCCTCCGCTATCCACAGGCGTTTCCCGGCCTGTTTCTGCCCGTCGATGAGATGACATGCTCCTTTCACCTGCCCGCCCTTCAGGGTGCGCTTGAGCCCCTCAGCATTAATGAGCTGGAGGTTAACCAGCGCGCCAGCCCCGTCATACAGCGGCACCACCACATCACCGGCGCGGTAGGCCACGCCGCCGGTTTTGTGCGACGTGGTCAGCGTCAGACACTCACGACCGGCAAAGCCCTTGCGGGTCAGGTAGGCGTTGCCGGTGGCCGGGCGCGTTTTCTCCAGCAGTCTGACGGCCAGCGCGGCCGCTGCTTTGCGGTCGGCCTCCGTTCCGGCGTCTGCGGCCTCCATCACCTCCGGGGCCACCGGTGGCAGATTCCCGGTGACGGCGTTCACTTTCCCGGCGGCCTCGGATGCCGATATGCCGAACACCTTCTCAACCAGTTTCAGGCCGTCACCGGCACCGCACTGGTTACAGAACCATGTGCCACGCCCCTCTTTATCGTCAAAGCGGAACCGGTCAGCGCCCCCGCACACCGGACAGGCCTGATGGCGGTTTTTTATCACTTTCATTCCCAGCGCCGGGAGAATACGCGGCCAGTGGCCGCACGCCTGTTTTACGGTGTCCGTTACGTTCATTTTCATGGTTTTCTCCCTCAGTGCAGTACAGGCGATGTGATATGGCGGGCGCAGAGCTCATCCATCACGGCGAGTCCGAGGAAGGACAGCGACGGGGCGGCTTTCAGCGGCCCGGCCTGCATCAAATCTTCCAGTAATGCACAGGCAATCAGACGGCCTTTTTCCTCGCCGTGCTGGCGCAGATAGAAGCCCTCCAGCTCGGCGGCGATGGCGCTTTCCAGCGCGTCGAGGGTGAGGTGAGGATAGCGGTGCTGGCGTTCGCACAGGGTCAGCCAGGCACAGGCGACAGCGCGGCGATACAGGGCGGCACGCAATACGGGCGGCAGAGGCGTTTTCATACATTGCCCTCCCCGGTGAACCAGCGGTGGTTGCAGCGTTCGACCACGCCGTTGAGCTGGGCGGTCATCAGGTAAATCACGGAGGTGAGCTGCGACTGTTGCGCCGGGTCGCGGCGCAGGGAAGTACAGTCCTGCTCCTGCATCATCGCGCTGACAAAGTGGCCGACGTTGCGAAGATGTTCCAGGCATTCAAGGTCATTCTGGCTGAATGCAGTCAGGCGCTGATTTTGTAGTATGGCTGAGGTATTAACAGGCATGATTCCGTCTCCTGAGGATGTGCGTATCCCTGCGCAGGTACGCACATTTTATTTTTGGGTGTCGTTTTTAATTACAGATAATGGCGGTAGCTGTTATCCGGTTTTATTTTCATGTCCGTGTCGACATTATTCCGCCATTTCCTCACCGCTGGTGCCGGACGTCTCTCCGGGGAAATATCACCCGGATACTTATCGATATTCCGCACGCGGTATTGCTGTAATTCCGGGTCAGCAGCGATTTCACGTAAAACGGCATGGCGGTTTTCAGGGTTTCGCTTTATTAAATCAAGGCGCTCACAGCTAAAGTCCCGCAAAAAGCGGCCGAGCGGAATTTCTGCCATGCTGCCACCGGCAATAATACGAATAAGGATGGTGTAGGTGTGCCGGTACGGGTTCCAGACCAGTCCCGGACAGCGGTACGGCATGTCCCACGGAATACCATCGGCCAGAACACTCAAGACCTTCACGTCAGGAAAACCGGAGCTCCGGTATATTTCACCCGGCTGAGGGAAATCAAACATGCTGTTCACCTCCGCTCACCGATGGTGGGGCCACGAAATCCCGGCACAGTCCTTTGGCTTTGAGCTCCTCCAGCACGTAGCTGATGTCCTCATGCAGATAACTCAGAATATGGGGCACCGAAAGCTGATGCAGCCCGGAGAGTTCACGTTGTTTCAAATCAAGCCCGACAAAGTGTGTCACGGCGCTGGCGCGATTGAGTTTGTGGTAAGCCTCAATACTGAGGTGCTCGCGGAAGGTGCCAGTGTCATCGCAACGTACAGAGACGCGCTGAATGCTGTTTTCAGTATGCATGTGATGCCTCCGCAAGCGGCAGACGGGCGGCAAGAGAAAGAACGTACTCGCGGACAAGGGAGCGACGTGCGGTACGCTCGTCACCGGCAACGGTGCGGAGCATACAAATGCGTGGCTTACGGTCTGCGCGACGAACAGCCGCAAATACAAAGACGAATTCAGGGTGAGACGGGGTGAGGATCGTAGCCATAAGGCAACCTCCGATGGATAGCTGATAATTGCTATCGCCGGAGTTCTCACGCTCAGTGGCGATAGCCCAGACGGGGGTGAGAATACCGGCTCCATCGAATACCGGCCAGCCCGAGGGCTGCCCCGCCTGAGCTACCATTGACATGGCGGCATAATGTGCGAATACGGACAGGAGACGGAGAGTCACACCTGCACGAATGTGCGCACACCACACCATTATCTGGTGCTCTGTGGCGTTGATTGCGACACAAAAAAAGACGCATGGCGCGTCTGGTATCGCCGATGGATTGCTCGGGTTCTCACGCCCGGTTGCCGATTTTGCGACAATGGCAAAACTGTACCAGGAAACACACAACAGATGCAAGCCAGAAAAAGGGGCTGTTTGCTGAACGGGCATCATGCGTCGTAACTCCGGTTGCGTTCGGCGATACGGTCGGCCATCCACCCGGTGATTTCCGACTGCGCCCACGCCACGTTTTTCCCGCCTAGGGAGATTTGTTTCGGGAAAGCCTCCCGGCTGATGAGGTCGTAAATCGTGGAGCGTGACAGGCCACACAGATGCATCACTTCGGGCAGACGGATAAAACGCTCGTGAACGGCATCAGAGACTGGCATCAGCGGCGCGGCAGGAGCAGAAGACGGGGAAGAAAAAGCGGTGTGCATCGGGCTACCTCATAAAGTCCATACAGTGCCGGTCGTGTCCGTCCGGCCTCGGGTAGCTCTCTATTTTGTGAATATTTTCCTTCATTGCAACAGAGGCATGTTGTGCCGTGGAGCGATTTTGTCTGTTATTTGAGCTGTGAAATGAAAAAGTGAAAAATAATTGGCACACGACGCGCTGAGACATTCATAAAACTCGATTAATTGCATTCTCCTATTAATTTCATGAAATAAAATGTTTAAAACAATGAATCATTCGAAAGGGGATTGCCGGTAGCGGTGAACAGTAGTGAACAGTCGGTGAACACTTTCACCCTCAACTGTTCACCACTTAACTTGCTGTATTTATTATCTTTTCATTTAAAGTGAACAGTAGTGAACAGTTATATGTAAAAAAACAAACGGTGAGTATGCTTTTCCTGAGACCTTTCTCTGGCAAGCCGGCTTTTGATGTCCTGTTTGTGCCAGAACTGCCACAACCTCAACAGGTCGTGTTGTTGTGTGTGCCCCGGCAGAATCACCTCATGTTGAAACCACGAGGAAACCTGCCATGACCGACAACACCTTTATCCCTGATTACCTGAAACCGGCGCTGGAGCGACTGGCCGCAGCCAGAGCGGCCCATCTTGAACAGGCCCGCCAGATGGAGGACACCCTGACGGCCATCACCCGCGCGGAGGAGCAGAAAGCGGAGCTGGAGCAGGACAACGGCAGCGATACCCGCACATGGCGCGCCGCTTTCCGTGCCGGGGGTGCCATGCTGACCGATGAGCTGAAAAGCGGTCATATCGAACGCGTGGCCCGCCGTGAGCTGGCTCAGGAATGTGACAACCTGACCGAAGTGCTGGCCTTTGAACGTGACCTGCTGAAAGTCGCCTGCAACAGCACCGCGCGGGCATTCCGCCAGGCGCATCATGCCGTACTGTCTGAATATGCGAAGGAAGAGCTCGACCGGGCGCTGAATGACACCCTCGGGCCACTGGTCCGGGCGATGGTGCTGAAAGCGGATGTGATGGCAAACCCGCTCGCCAACACCATTGGCCATCAGGGGTATATCGAGCCGGAGAAAGAGGTCATGCAGCAGGTGGTCACCTTCCTGACCAGGAAAGTGAGCGCCTTCTCCGTCACGCCAGCCGATGAGCCGGTGCTCTCCCTGACCGGCTTCCCGGCCGTCGCGCTTGCGCATATGGACCACGACGCCGCCAGCACGCCCGGCGAGCGTAAGGTCTGGCAGGAGAAAATGCGTCAGCGCGAGGCTGACCTGAAAGCGCGGGGGCTGCTGCCATGATGCACTGTCCGTTCTGTAAAAAGTCGGCGCATGCCCGTACCTCCCGCTATCTGTCGGAGAACGTCAAACAGCGCTATCACCAGTGCACCAATATTGAGTGCTCGGCGACGTTCCGCACCACTGAAGCCATTGACGAGGTTATCCGGCCCCCGGCGGAGAAAACGCCACCTGTCGCGGAGCCGGTCACACCTCCGGTACCCCGTAAAGTGCAGGGCTGCTACAGCTCGCCATACCGTCATTAATCAGGGGAGAACTGACCATGACCACCCTTACGCTACAGCAGGCTTTTGAAGCCTGTCAGAAGAACGAAACCGCCTGGCTGAACCGTAAAGCCGAACTGGCGGCCGCAGAGCAGGAATATCAGGAACAGGTGCTGGCCGGGGATGAGCGTATACCGGGCAGAATGCAGACACTGCGCGACATTATCGATGTCAAAAAATGGGAGATAAATCAGGCCGCCGGGCGCTATATCCGCGCCCATGAATCGGTACAGCGCATCAGTATCCGCAACCGGCTGAATGACTTTATGCAGGCGCACGGGACAGAGCTGGCGGCCACGCTCGCCCCGGAGCTGATGGGACTCAGCCAGCAGCCCGCACTCCTGACCGGCCATGCGCTCGACCGTTCGGCGCATTACCTGCGCGAAGCGCTGTCCGTGTGGCTGAGTACCGGTGAAGAAATTAATTATTCGGCAGAAGACAGCGATATTTTAACAGCCATCGGATTCAGGCCTGACGCGGCTTCGCGGGTGGATAATCAGGAAAAATACACCCCCGCACAGAGCCTGATTTATGCCCGCCGGCGCACGGAACTGGCCAGTAAGTAGCCCCCGCAATAAATCCCCGAAAATACCGCTATTTTTCCCCAATTAAGCCATGCATCCACAGGGTGCATGGTTTTGCATGCGTTTTCCCGTCCCGTCACTCCCTTCTCAGCCCTGTCCCGGCGCGGCCTGAGCCCCCCGATGCACCTGCATGAAAACCGACCCACGAAGCGGGCAGGCGAGGCGGGGAAAGCACTGCGCGCCAGCGGTAAAGTATTTATTTAATTATATTTAGTTTCGCTGTCTGAGCGCGTCTCTGTGCGGCGCGGGTTCTCGGGAGTGTCGGTGGTTAGTGCGGTGCTGTTCGAGAGCGTGGCGAGCCTCTGGGGCGGCGAGGCTTGGGAGTAAGGAAAACGCCCGGAGGCGGGGGGTAACTCCGCACGAAATTAGTTGATCATCATCAAAAAAAACATTTTATTCACTTGCTTGTTATAAACAATATGCGATTGATAGATGGTTAAGTAATATATTTATCCATTTGGAGCAAATTGCTCTCGATTCGTGGGGGAAAAATGAAAGTAAGTCTTGATCTTGTCATAAACAGTGGTGACAACGAAGTTGACATGGATTACGCTCTTCAGACTTTATCCGGAGCTTCAGGGGTTACAAGTATAATCACAGAAGCAATATTACGAGGGAAGGTTAAAGAAAATCGCCATCAGACTAATGAAATTCGCACAAAATTAAAGCATTCTTTTACGGGTTCTTTTGGCCAATGCTTTGATGTAGTAATATCGGATAGAAATGTCGCAGCTAGATTGTCTACAATGACTAGATCAGTCTTTTCAGAAGTGATGAGTTATTACATTTATGAATCTCTTTTTTTAGAAAGCCCTAGACTTAGCGATGCCGCTATAAAAATTATTAAAGGGTTAGAAGATATTGAGGATGAACTTACCAAAGCTATAAGAAATAGACTGAAAAACATGCACAAAATTTCTACGATGTGTAATTATTCAGTCGATTTGAATTATAGAAAACCTGGCGGTAAACAAAGGATAGCGACTTTGAATCAACATACAGCTTTAAATATTACAGAGTTAATTGAAACTGACCATGACCATTACATAGAGGCTATCATAACCCGCTTTAACACCTTCACAGGAAATGGTAGACTATTAGTTAATGGCGAAGAGAGAACTACATCGTTTGGTTTTTTAAATGGACTTAAATATGTCACTGATGCTCAGACGAAAAAAATAACAAGTAATCTTGATGCAAATAACAGGCTGGCCGAAGAAGAACGAGAGCACTTGTTATTAAAGGTCAGGGATATGACCATTAGCAATGGTGAGATCGTAAAATATTTAGTTATTGAGGTTGAAGACTTATGAAATATATTGGTTGGTTAGCGTCATTTTTGATAGTGTTAACTTTAGGTGTTTACTATTATCAATTTGGCGTTGGTCCAACCATTCTTTCAAAAGGAAAGGATGTGTGGGGGCAGTTTGGTGATTACTTTGGAGGGGTTCTCAATCCTATCTTAAGTTTTATTTCCATACTGCTTTTGATTAAATCAGTAAGAATGCAATTTACAGCTAATGAATGTTTAATTAATGAGACTAGGAGGCAAGAGATTCTGGATAAAAGAAAGTCATTTGAATTTCAATTTTATAATCTAATTGAGGCGCAAAAAAGTGGCTTTGATGACTTTTCTTTAATTTTTCCATCTCCTAATGGGGGGCATGAGGTAAAGAAGGTTGATGCAGTAAATAAACTTGAGCAACTTATAAAAACAAGCGTTCAGAGAGGTATGGTTGGTGTGAATTTAACTAACATACTTGAGACTTTAGACAATAACTCTGATGATAAAATGTTTTCTTTTGCTAGAAGATTTTATCTTGCAGTTAAATTGATTGACAAAGAGATTACTGTTCAAAATGGGTTCACTGAACAGGATAAGGTAATGTATGTGGAAACGCTTATTAACCTTTCTGATTTTGCTATGGTAAGATTGATATGTATAATAATTACATATCTCTCTTGGCCTAATGTAGAGTATTTGAAAAAATCAAAAGAAATCAACTTGATTATCAAGTCGACTGGATTGGAAACATATATTAACTCCATTAAATAAGAGATTGATTGTGGTCAATCTCTATTTTGATTTTCTGTTGGATTTATTTTTTGTTTTCTACGAAGTCTGCCCACCAATTCATTAGTTCAATTCGTTGCATGAGATAGGTTGTTCGATTGTAAGCTTTACGTACTTCATTTTTATCACTATGCGCTAGTGCTGCTTCTATCACATCTGGGTTCATTCCTGCTTCATTTAGCGCTGTACTAGCAATAGACCTTAATCCATGTGCGACTAGCTTACCTCCATATCCAATACGCTTTAAAGCTGCGTTAGCCGTCTGACTATTCATTGGTTTTTTAGGATCATTTCTGCTTGGGAAAATATATTGTCTATGAGCGCTAATAGGCTTCATTACATCCAGAATATCTAATGCTTTAGTAGACAAAGGAACAATGTGCTCACGCTTGGCCTTCATGCGTTCGGCGGGGATCGTCCAGAGTTTGGCATTGAGATCGATCTCGACCCACCGAGCACCAGAAGCCTCAGAAGGGCGCACTAGGGTCAGGAGCTGCCACTCAATAAGACAGCGAGTCGAAACAGAAAGATTGGACATAACAAGAGAACGCATCAGTTTCGGCAATTCCTCTGGCCGCAGCGTCGGCATGTTTTGCTTTTTTGGTTTCTCAAAGGCCATGCCAACACCTGATGCAGGATTCGCATCTATCAGACCGGTGTTAACCGCATAAATCATTATCTCGTTAACACGTTGTACCAAACGACGCACAGTCTCAAGTGCACCACGAGCTTTAATTGGCTCTAGTGCTTCAACAATCGTTCTGGCCTTTATCTCCTGAACAGGTATCGAACCGATAGTGGGGAACACGTCTTTATCTAAAGAGCGCCAAATGTCTTTTGCATAATCTTCTGTGACGCTTCTGCTTTTAATCTGGAACCAGTTAGCAGCCACTGTTGAGAAAATGCTGTCTAACTCAATCTGGCGTTGTTCTGACGCTTGCTCCTGCTGCTGTTGTGGATCCATGCCTTGCGCGAGGGTGGTTAAGTGCTGGTCGCGTATCTGACGAGCTGCTGCGAGTGTAAGGGCAGGGTATGATCCGAGACTCAAATTTGTGCGGCTGCTGCTTCCCGGTCGCTGATAACGGAAGCGCCAGAGTTTTTTACCGGAGGTTTTGACGAGCAAGAACAGGCCATCACCATCATGCAGGGTGAAGTCTTTTTCGCGGGGTTTCGCTTTGAGGATTTCGTTGTTAGTGAGGGGGCGTGTAATGCGCGCCATGTCTGGATCCCTTCCATAATTGGTACACGTTTAATGGACCACAGTATAGCGTGTACCTAAACGTGTACCAATTTTCTCTGGATTTAGCCGGATGTCCTCGGACAATGACAGACACAAAAAAGCCCGCAGGGCTTGTGCCATGCGGGCTTTCTGTACTTCACCGGACGTATCCGGATCACGATTTGGTGGAGCTGGCGGGAGTTGAACCCGCGCCCGAAACTTTATAACCTAATGATAAACAATGATAAAAAAATTTAGCGTTTTGCTGCGGATCCTTTACGGCTCCTTTGAGGTTCCACCGCTGACCAGCTTGGGTCGTTTTTCAGTGTTGCCGTCATACTCCTTCAGATAGCGTCCATAATGCCTGAACAACATTTCTGGCCCTTTATGTCCCATCTGTGATGCCAGCCAGAACAGGTTAGCGCCTCGACTTATATGTCGGGTCGCGAACGTATGCCTGGTCTGGTATGGATTGCGGTACCTGATCCCAGCTTTACGTAAAGTTGGCACCCAGGCTTTCTTTCTTATCGCATCGGCACCCGCCCATGGTTTTTCTGTCTTAGGATCCTCAAAGATCGTTGCATCTTTCATAAAGGTGAAAGGCTTCTGAGAAGTCAGGGCATACAAGGCTTCTTCGGTTAACTCAACTTTACGTGTTCCAGCTTTAGTTTTCGTGCCCTTAATTACCCCTACTACGCTGGCATTTTGCACATGCGCTGTTTTGCCGATAAAGTCGATATCGCGCCAACGGAGGGCGCAGAGTTCAGAACTACGTAGCCCGGTTTCAATTGCAAAGCGGAATATGTTTTCCCACTGCTTGTTACCTGCGGCATGCAAAAGCGCTTCAACCTCGGCCGGCGAAAGCGGATCAACAATATAATCACTTTCATCCTCGGTTTTACTGCTCTGGTAGCGCGAGGCTGTCACCAGTGAAACTGGGTTAATCTGCAATACACCATCAGTCACAGCTTCATCCAGTGCTGAGCGTAGGAATGAAAGTTGGTTCCTAATCGTCTTTAATGTCGTTTTCTGACTCTGGATCCATGTTTTTAAAGCAGCAGGTGTTAATTCACTGGCAGGAAAAACGTGAAGTGATGCCAAAGCATTTAAACATTTCTTATATCCGCCGATTGTTGAAGGAGATAATTTTCTCGTTTCACAAATTACAAGATATTCATCGAGATAATTTTTTACCGTTTTTCCTGTTGAAGCATTACCAAATATTTTAAGTCGTGCCGAACGGGGAAAGTGTTCACCATAATTGAATGTGCCCCGCTCAATTTTATTGTGAATTTCGCCGAGTGTTCGCTCGGCGTATTTAATGTTTTTGCTATTAACTTCAAGGTTTGATAAAGGTTCCCGGCATTTCACCCCCTTATAGGTAAAGGTAATATTGATAGTTTCCCCAGTACTATGTTTCCTGATCGTTACGCCGCGCGGGAGTTTAGGCGATTTTGTCGAGCCCATTTTGCAACCTCACTAAGATCAATCCATCTTTCCTTAACGCCTTCGACCTTTAGCACCTGTACTCCTTCACGCCATACGCCACGCTGGATGCGCTTATTTATGGCATCAGGGGTTTCGCCTGTCTCTTTGCAATAAGTTGAGATGGGAACACAATCGAGGCTCAGCATAGATTTCTCCATTACCCCGGCTGCACCCGGGGGAAATTATTAAATAACTGCGCTTTTTGGCGCTGGTGGTGCGACCGCGCTCATAGCGGTGCGGATAACACAAGCAATATGCTCACGCAATTGTTGTGTACCGTGATATTCAATAGCTATATCACGCAGTTTATTGACTAGTTCGCGGATTTGATGCTCTTTCAGCACTACTGGTAATGGCTGATAGTTGGTTACATTAGCGAAAGCTGCTCTCAATCCGATCTTAATATCCTCCACATCGTCATCACCCAGGGGACCATCGGTTAGCGCATGATGGAATGCGTAAGCCATAGCATCTGTTACTGGCCCTACCGCCGATGGCTGATCTTTAATGTGCAACCGCGGCTCACCGTCTTTCGGCTCAGGCCATTCGCGTTGCTTGTTCACCGCCAGTTTTTCGATCATCGCCTGGGTAATCTGCTCGTCTGTAATACCAGCCCGTCGCTGGGCGTCCCACAGTAGGAATTGCATATCGGCCCATTCCGACAGGTCGCTAGGATCGGCAGCGGCTTCCAGTGCTTCTTTGCTGAGATGCTTCAGCGGGCCAATCGGGCCAACATTACCGAATGTTGATTGTGACCACTCGGCATGCTCGTTGCGTATCTGCTCGCGGTCAGGCGCTGGCTGTGCGTGGCGATAGAGCGCGATATCTCCCACCTCTGTGTTATGCTTACCCCACAGATACGCCGTCTCTCTCCCTCGGTCGATATAGCCCAGGTTGCGCTCGTCGGTATACGCCACCGGCTCGCTGTCCATTGCGGACAGCGCCAGTTCAGCAAGCTGCAGGTCAGCCAATATTTCTTCTCGCGCGCTTTCGAATGCTGTCTGCCGTGACGCCATTTTCAGCGCTTTGACGTTTTCACGAGCACGTTCAAGCAATTGCTCTCTGGTTAATTTGCTGGTCATTTGTTAGCCCTCACCCATCCCTTCGTTGTGCTGCGGATTTTTCCAGCTTTACGTAGTGCCTGGAGTCGGCGATCGAGAATGCGAAAGGGTTCTGGTTTACTCTCATCCTTCGCAATGCGGCTGCATTCTTCTGCTACATCTCTGACGTAAAGCTTGGAAAATGGCGTTGGATGACCACCAATTTTGTTCATTATTTTTGAGTCAAGTAATTCATATTTGGTCATTGGCTGGCTCCTTCTGCCTGATATTTTTCAAACCAGAACACTACCGGCGCGTTAGTTGGTTGAACCAGGCCGAATGATTCAGCTGTGCGGTAGCTTCTCGATGCCCGGCGAGTCACGTCGACCTGGGTAGCAATACGCTTGCGAAAATCCTCAACGGTGCTGCACATTTTGAACAGGTTGCAGGGGATGCATGCCGGAACCATGTTGCTGACTGTATCGTTTTCAGGCCTGTCCATTGCGTAGCCGTTACTGATATTTCTTCGTACCGCTTCGACGTGGTCAGCGTGCCATTTATCGCCAAGCTCACAGCCACAGTAAGCGCAGCGGCCGCCAAATTTCATGCGCAGCTCTGCGCGCTGTTCTTTGGTCAGAGCCATCACTCAGCTTCCCCGAATGTCTGAATGCAGGTAGTTTTGCCAACGAAACGGGCCGGACCTTTTCTTTTGGGAAGGCGATATTCACCATCAAACCTGTAGATGCCGACAGCAGCGCACGGACCATCATCACGAATTAACTCCCAGATGAAGTCCTCTCTGTCAGTGAAATATCCAGGGCCTTCACCGAACGTTGAAAAGTCGCTGTACACCACGTCCATATCGCCATGCTGACCGTTGATAAAAACGAACCAGCCTTTATGCCGCTCTCCCGGCTTCGCATCCAGATGTCCGAATGTTTCGTGTATTACTGCAGCAGCTCTCGCAGCAGTAATTTGCATTCCGATTTCGCGCATCTACTCAGTCTCCCACTTAATGCCATTGGTAATCGAAATCAGGACATCACCAAAGCACGTGATGTAGCTAATTCGCCCCGAGCGCTGCAATGCTCCGATTGCCTCGAGCCGCCGCACCTGTTCCTTATCCAAATCGTGGCCGCCAGATTCAGGGTCATCACAGCATTCGGCGAAGCGGTGGAGCGCTGCTAAGTCGGCATCAGTGACAAACGAGCGGAATGGCTCAATGGTGACGGTACGGGACTCCATCTCTGCCAACCGGCGCTCAGCCAATTCCGCGCGAGCATCAAGAGTCACGTTAGCAGCACAGAGTTTTTGCTCTGCGTCTTCCAGCTCGGCGATGCGTTTAGCCTGCTTTTCGATCAATTCCATCGGTCCGTTAGTGATAACGTAATCGTCCGGGAAAAGGTCGAAGATATTTGCTTTACGCTGCGCCTTCTCCAGCGCCTCTATCAGCTCAGCATTTCGGGATTCAGCCTCTTTCAGTTTTTTGGTCAACCTGTCGTGACCATCAACAATTTTCGAAACTTGGCTGACCATATGCTCTTCTGCGCGCTCTACAGCATCACACAACGCTCTGGTGCTAACGACACGCTGACCGGATTCACAGAGAGCATGCAGTGGTGTAAAAAACTCACGACGCGCCATCCGGGCTGCGACAATAATCAAAATACTCCCCGACTCGCGGGCGGCTTCTGGTGTCAGTTCGGTGATATCAGTCATGCTGCACGCTCCTCGTCTTTCCGGCGACGGATATACGCACGGATGGCTTGCCGTAGCTCCTCGCGCTGCGCATCAGTGAGCGGAGCCGTTGGCCGCATCCAATCAGGGACGGTAGGTTTTTGAATCTTGCTCATTTGGCCCCCTCGCGCAGCTGCTGGGCGAAAACTTCAGCCTCTTCTGCACTTTCTAAACAGAATTTAATACTGCTCATCACCACATCACCTCCGCGTTTTTTCAAACGCTCCGCTACGCCTCGCTGCTCTGCCGCGAACTTCTCTACCCCGCGCGCCTCGGCGGCCGCCAAGATGCGATCGGTGGCGGGAGCGCTTTTCATCACATACACGCTATCTTCGCCAGCCTCATGACCACAGATATACCCATGCAGCACAGGCTGGTAAGTTTCGCGACCAAACAGCCCGAGGCGCTCACCTATCTCCTGAATATCTGAGCCATCCAGCGATGCGCCGTCTGCTGCTGCGCGGAAACAGATTTTGACGAATTCCTGCCTGACTACATTCTCCGCAGCCAGCTGCTGGTAAGCTTTCGCCAGCTCCAGATACTTCTGCTCTTTGATTGACAGCTCGCCCGCCGACTCAAGCGACTGAATGAGCTCGTTTACTGTTGAGATGTTCATGCCGTCACCCATTCGATCATCATGCATACGCCCCAGATTACAGCGACTACTGCAACCCACCCGGCAACACTGACCAGTGCAGCAAACCAGAGAAGGGCGCGCCGGCTGTAATTTTCAGGTTCAAAGTTCATTTCGCCTCCCCAAGTACCCAGAGCAGAGCCTCGGCATATTCGCCGCTGGCATCTTCAAGGGCTTTAGTGATTTCCTTACGCGATTTGATGCGCGGCTTTGCCTCACCGAGAACCTGACGCTGCCGACGGGATTTTTCATGGCCTTTGGTACCAGCTGTCGCCAGCTCGATTTCTGCCACTTTTGCCCGCTGCTCTTCAGGTGGGAGCGCGCCAAGCTGACGCGCCTGGGTAACGGTAACTGTGCCAGACTCCACCGCTTCCCGAACAGCCTGGGTAGCATCGAGTAGTGACAGCGTTGCACGGACAGTCTGAACGCTACAGCCAAACAACACCGCAAGGTCGTCCTCGTCATGACCACGATCCAGCGCGTCTGACATTTTCTTAGCTCGACCTAATGGCGTATCAGGTCGGCGGATTTCGTTTTCGCTGACCATATATTTGGCCATTTGGTTTGCAGACCCACGCTTAACGACTCCAGGAACAAGCAGCGGAGTTTTGCCTTCTTTCAGCAGGAGCTTATTGGCTTCCAGCGTATGTTTAACGCGCTGGCGACCGACAACCACACAGGTGAGCCCCTTTTCAGGGTCTTTCCAGACAATAATCGGCTCAAGAACACCCAGCTCCTTGATATTCAGCACCATCCCTTCATCGATCGGCAGATTGACTCGCTCATCGTAAAGCGGGTGGGCCTTGTCAGTGACAATATGCAGATTTTCCGGCTCGAACATCAGAACGTTTGTCTTGCCGCTGGCGCCATAAGCATCGATCGAGTTTTTAGCCATTTCTGTTTTCCTCGCTCAGGTTCGCTATCATCGCGGCCATAGCGGTGTTCTGGTCCATTGCCTCTGTAAGGGCGACAAAGGTCACATCCAGCCTTGACGCTATGTCTTGCATTAATTGTGCTGCTGCTGGTGGTAGGTCAGGTGCTGCAGCGTATGCTGCAGCAACCAATTCTTTCACTTTCACATGTGCCATTAGCGCCGCTCCATCAGTTGGTTAAAGCGGTTCATGAACATGCCGTAAGACTGACCAGGTCGGACGGGATTAATCACAAATTGGTCGGTAGGAATAATGCCTTCGAGCATCGGCCAGTGGGTGCCGTCGTCGATTTCAAAGTCGCGACGTTCGCTGGCCAGCATCACAAGGTCGGCATACTTCACGGTCGGGTGCTGCTCAGATGGCAGGCCAAATTTTTGACGGATAGCAGCATCAACCCGATCCTCAATGGCGCGGTAGTCCGGGAGCAGGCGTTTAAGCGGTGCTGGAATATCCTGCAAATAAGCCTCTGCGGCATCGTGCAGCAGTGCTTCAAGTGCAAACTCCTGTGGTACCAGGTGACTGGTTAACACGCTGTGCTGACCGACGCTGTAGAACTCCGGAAGATGGCCAGCAAAGCGGCAAATATTCGAGAGCGCGTTAGCGATATCTTCGATCTCAATGGCATCCAGCTGGATATCGAGATAGTTAAAGTGCTTGCCTGTGAACGTTTGAATAAAGCTCATCGTATTTCTCCATTTAATTGCGCTCTGCACAGCGCTGATTTTTGGGTGTAGGAATCCCTCGCCAGGTGGCGATTAATTGCAGGATTACGCTTTAATAAATCCCCGCAACGACGGGGATTTAATGGAGAGCAATCAGGCCTTGAAGTTGCCGATAAAGGTTTCTACCGGCTTGCCGGCGAACTTGCCAACCAGCAGATCACGGAACTCATTGGCGATCGCTTCTTCCTGGGCTTCCAGCTGGACGATACGCAGGACGAATACCGGGTCATTACTTTTCAGCAGACTGTTGCGCAGACTGAAACGACGTTCGCCCAGGCCTTCATAGGGTACACACTTAAACTCAAACGCTACCGGCATAACCTCTTTACTGCTGGCTTCAATACTCTGCATCAGCGATTTTTTGCCACTGAAATCACCATCTTCATGGTCGGAGGCATTAGTTTGCTGGATGGTGACGCGGCGAACTGCCTGAGCGGCCTGGGCGATTTTCATCGTATTACCGTCAGCATCGAACGCAGTGAGATAGTCGCTCCAGTCTTCAAGCCATTCGGCGATTTGCTTCTGATTAAGGTGATCGCCGTTGATCGCCAGTAACGCGCGGAAGGGCGCTGTTTTCTTTAGCTTGATCGAGGCGACGTTATCAGCGTGGCCGGGATTATCCAGCGTACCGATGTTGAAGATTGAACGAGCCAGCATGTTATCGGCATCAATAAAGCAACGTGCTTTTTCTTCTTCCTGGGCATAAGCGACAGAATAGCGAACGAAATCATCAATGCTAGTCGTGTCCATGGCACCGCGGAAACGGAAACGCTCAAGAGCAAAACGCTCCAGGCTTTCAATGCTGGTATTCTGCGGTAGCAGGGCGGTCGGACAGGCCAGGCTGGGGATATCGTTCAGGTGATAACCGGAAAGCACCAGATCTTTAACCTGCTGAAAAGTACCGCTGTCTAACTGAGACATAAAAAAATTCCTTATTAACTGATTAGCGAAGTGGTATCAGTGAATTTGTGCGGGCGGATCACTGAGCCGCTTTAAGCTTTCCGTCCACCGTGCCGGTGATACCGAAGAGTTGCCCCTGATCTTCCTGCAGGATGGTGAGCTTGCCGCCTTTGTTAACCCACATTGGTGTTTCGGTGGTGTCCTCTTCCGACGCTTTGCCGCGGGGCGTTGGGGTGCTGTAGTTCAGCTTGTGCTTAATCTTGACGCGCTTCTCTTCAACAGAGTTGCCCATACGCTCAAAATCAAAGGTGAGGACTACCTTTCCTTTGTTGCCGTTGTTCAGAACGCCGAGCGCGGTGGTATTAAGAGCCGCCGCAATCTTGTTCATGAATACGCCGGCGTCCAGTTCGCCCAGGAAATCGGGCACGACTGTCATGCGATCATTACTCATGGTTTTTACCCTCATGAAAGGCGGCTGCCACCGCCGGGAATTTCTCCGTACACAACACAGAAGAGCACCTGCGGTTAGGACGCCGCCCGGTGATGCTCTTGTGTATTGTGTAAAAAGGGCGGTTATCCATCAGAACGTTATCCTCTTCCTCCTTTGGATAGTGGAAAACTGGATAACCGCCAAGACTACACACAGCACAGTTAACTAGGTTGTGGCGGTGGTGCCTCCACCTGCCGGGTTAAGCCATAACCGGCGACGTACACTGCCCGGAAGCGCATTCATTGAACGGGTTTGGCTCGTCACGTGCGCATAGCCGCAATTACCACAACGAAGAGAGCACTGCCGGTGTCCGAATCGAACGGACCTTTTCCCTGCCCATCACCAGATATAGAACTATCCTGGCGTCTGGAATCGAACCAGACTCTGTGCCTTGCTCGTCAATGCCCTCATCGTTATGTCCCGGACTCTTCCCGGGCGTCACACCATTTCGCCGCGCTGGTGGGGCGCACGTCGTGCCTGAAACACTTGGCTTGCATATTCCAGTTGTCCGGATAGCGCATGGAACTTCAAGGGAACCATCCGGGCTGCTAACGCTGCATGTGCCATACAACGGTCGTGAATATTGCCGTTCACAACTGGAAGCGCACTCCTTCAGTTACAAACCAGTCCCCACGACGGATGAAGATGGAATGCGCTTTCAGTTGTGTTGTGGTGGCCGGTACTGATCTCCAGCATTCGGTTTGGTTGTGCCAATATCCCGCGCGGATTAAATGTCCGCTGCACATCAGCCTGTGCATTCACCACGGTGATTACGATTCATCTACCCCGGTCCGGCGGCGCCACCTCGCCGGGGCAGATGCAAAGGACCGTTACGCGATCATTCGGCTTGTTGGTCTGGCCGGAAGTATCAAGTCCCGACATCGCGGATTCTGCTTCTCCGCCCCGATTTCACCCCCGCTATTGTTTAGCGCGCAAACCGAGAAAATCGCCTTCAACGCTGTCGGCTTTCGCCATGTTCGATCAGGAATCTTCGGGCGGGGCGCCGGCGACCAACCGGCACAACCCCTACAGTATTAATCCAGGTCTACTGGACCCCCGACGCCGTGGGTTAAACGGCTGCTGTATGTCGGGTGAGTTTCTGTTGCTGGTGGTCAATCCAGCTCCGCAACCCCTCCCGAAGACACCTGTTTCAAATCAAAACTTCAAATTACGCACCAGAGGGGCTGCCGTTGAGCCGCCTGACATTTGAACTCTGATACGGTTTACTGATGGTTTGCTACGTTCTTCGCCAGTAAAGCTATTGAATGTACACAGCCCCAGAACTAAACGAGGGACGCCGCGTAAAATTACAATTCCTCCTGCTTTTGGTAGCTTGCGGTATGCCTTGCGGCGTTGTGCTGAATTCATCTTGGTTGCCTCTCACCGTAAAGTAAGTGTGCTGATGAATGTAATATTAGAATACTTACATTTTAAGTCAAGAGGAAAATGTAAGAGAGCTTACTTTTTGTGGCGGGGTAATAAAAAACCCGCGGATGCGGGTTCTGGGGCTTAGAGATCGATGATTATTTGCTTAACTATACCGATCAGTTTTGTATCTTGGTTCACCTCTATAGGCTTAAACGCCGGGTTTAGAGGTATGAGATAGGAAAATGGAGGGTCTATGGCGAGCTTTTTAATGGTCGCTTCACCACCAGTAACGGTTTGGGCTATCACAATTTTGCCATTTGCCTCATCAACAAAACCGTATTCTGGCTCGACAATGACAACCGAACCATCAGGAATGCTAAGCTCTTGGCTCGAAGTCATCGAGTGACCTTTAACACGTAATGCAAAAGCTGATTCAGATAGCTTCTTTGTAGTTTTAACCAGTTCGTTAGCTGGGTCGCCAATAACCTCGGTCCAGTTACCTGCCTGTACCCAAGATATAACAGGCACTTCTCTAACAGATATCAGGTTAATGTTGATACCGTTCTCGATATCGCCTGTACCGAAGATAAGCCATTCGGGAGAACATCTCAGGCACTGACATGCCAATACAAGATTCTCGCCTGATAACTTGGTGGAATCATTTTCCCATTGTGTAACCGCAGACGCGCTGACGCCGGCCCACTCAGCAACATCACGTTGCGTAAGTTTTTTCTGCTTACGTCTAAATCTTAATCTGCTGCCAACGGTATCCATAAAATCTCCTCCGGATTACACGTTAGCAATCTTACATTTTATTGACGTAAGTATGCTGTCGATATAGCATGTAAGTATGCTAACTTTATAGGGGAGGTAATCCATGTTGAAAGCTAAAGTCGTCACGTTCTATGGCGGTATATCTAAAACCGCTACAGCTCTGGGAGTGACCCATAGTGCTGTATGCCAGTGGGGAGATGTTATCCCCGAAAAACAAGCGCTCTACATTGAGCGGCTCACAGATGGAAGGCTGAAGTACGACGCTTCCCTCTATCACAAGAATATCAATCCAACGACTCAGCAGTAACCACAGACGCAGGGGGTAAGCCGTGGGTATAGAACCTGAATGGAAAGTAGAGAAGCAACCGGCGTGGCTGGTGGCCGCGATTAAAAAGACTATCACCGAACTGGATGGGGGTTATGCAGAAGCTGCTGAATGGTTAGGCGTTACAGAAAACGCGCTCTTTAACCGCCTTCGCGCAGAAGGGGATCAGATATTCCCGCTCGGTTGGGCAATGGTACTCCAACGTGCAGCGAGCACAAATCATATAGCTAATGCTATCGCACGCCACTCCAACGGCGTCTTTGTTCCGCTTGCTGAAGTAGAAGACGTGGACAATTGCGACATTAATCAACGGCTTATGGAGTCGATTGAGTGGATTGGAAAACACTCCAGCTTCATTCGTAAAGCAACTGCTGATGGCGTTATTGATGCCGATGAAAAGGCTCAGATTGAGCAGAACAGCTATCAGGTGATGGCAAAGTTCCAGGAGCATGTAGCGCTTCTGTTTCGCGTTTTTTGTACTCCAGAAAAGAGTGACGCCCGCGAGTGTGCAGCTCCGGGCGTCGTGGCGAATAAATCTTTGTGTATGGAGAAATAATCCGCATGAGCAATTTAATCGTAAATCTTCAATTACCGCAACTACGGATGTACCCGATCCCGGGCGTTTCGTCGTTTCGGTATGAGCGCATGGTATGCGGTAAATGGGTCGAGTGTAACCACAGTCGGGCACGCGGAGTTGTGGGGGTCTTTAACCGGAGGGCTAAAGCGTTATGCGAGAAGTTAACCGGAAGTTCAAAGACCATTATGGCAATCCAGTCAGAGTTATCCGCTGGGAGCCTGAGACACGTCGCGTCATCTACCTGCGGGAAGGCTATTCCCACGAGTGCTTTAGCCCACTCGATCAGTTTCAACGCAAGTTCAGGGAAGTAGAGGGCAGCCATGAGCAGTAAATTACACGGCCTCGTATGGGAAGCATGCGCTTTCAAAGGGCTGATAATCTCAGAAATAGCGGTCATGGCTCGCCTGGCAGATTTCAGTAATGACGAAGGTGTGTCATGGCCAGCGGTAACCACTATTCAGCGACAGATCGGCGCCAAGAGCGAGAATACTGTCCGCAGCGCTATCAAAAAGCTTCAGGCTAAAGGCTGGCTGAAGAAGCAGGAACGGCGCGTGGGCGGAAAGAATAATTCGAACGTTTATAAACTCAATGTGGACATGCTGGAACGTGCAGCAGCTGAAGCAAAAATCTTCTACGCAACGCCACGTGAACAATCAAAATTTGATGCCTCAGAATTTGAGGGTTCAAAATTTGAGGGGTCAAATTCTGATGCCTCAAATAATGGGTCTGTACCCCCTCAAATATTGCGGGAGGACCCCTCAATGGTTGAAGGCGATCCGTCATTAGATCCGTCATTAGATCCGTCATCTAAAAAACCTTCTTGTCGGGCTCCTGCGGAACCCGACGATAAGCCGGATCCTGAAGTTGTTATTACCGATAACGCGATCGAAGTTCTGGCACACCTGAATCTGGTCAGCGGTTCCCGTTACCAGAAATCTAAGACCTCGCTGGAGAACATTCGCGCCCGCCTCCGCGAAGGTCATACCGTTAGCGACTTGAAACTGGTAATTGACGTCAAGCATGAGCACTGGCATGGCAACGACGAGCAATACCAGTACATGCGACCCGAGACACTTTTCGGCCCTAAAAAATTCGAGGGATATCTGCAAAGCGCTATCCGTTGGGATGCTAAAGGCCGCCCGCCAAGGGAGTCGTGGGACAAAACCAGACCGCGGGATGTTAATTCAATTAGTCCAGTACAAACCACGATTCCACGGGGGTTCCGGGGATGAACATAGCCAAGTCGATCTTTGAATTTATTGAGAAGAATCCAGGCAAAATGCTGCGCGATATCACTGCGGCATTTCCTGAAACCAAACCGGTAACAGTGAAGAGCGCTGTTCATCGCCTGTACTACGACGGGAAACTTGCCAGCGTTGAAGTTACTGGTGGGTTTATCTACTTCGTAGCGGGATCCATCGATATTGAAGAGTACCTGCCTGGTGGGCTTTCGGGGGAGATTCTTGCCCTTGAAGCGACAGCCAAAAAGCTGGAAGAGAAACGCTATTACCGCCGTGCGGCGACGGTATGGCAGCAACTTTGTGACAGCAACTGTAAGGCTAAAGCAAGAGAGCGATACCTGCGTCTTAAGAATGCTTCTGTTCGAAACGCCAGAAACATGAATGATTCCGCCGGGTCATGCTATCTGGCCGGAAACTACTGCGGAGGTGATCTGTGCTCCGATTGAAGAAGATTTTGATAAGTCTCCGGCGCCTTGTGCGTTTGCATCACTGGCGTTACTGGTGGCAGCACGACGTTATTTTTCGCAGAAAATATGCACTCCTCAGAAATGACCTTTTCAGCTTTGATCGCCGTTACTGGTTACTGAGAGCACTTGTTGATGCTGATCAGCGCAGGGGAAAACTATGAGTCAGGAAGTACAAGAAGCTATGACCGCAGAAGAGCAAACTTTAACAAAAACCGTCAGCCCTTATTGCCTGGCACTTGAGGAACAGCGCCAGCGTAGTGCGCATTATTTAAAAGAAGTCGGGGATCAATGGCGTACCCCTGATCTGCTGTTCTGGGGCGTTAACGCTATGTTTGGCCCGCTTGTACTGGACCTGTTTGCAGACGACAGCAATGCAAAATGCCCCGCATGGTATACCGCTGAAGATAACGCATTAACACAGGACTGGTCCGCTCGCCTTGAAGAACTTGGTGGCGCAGGATTTGGTAATCCACCGTATAGCCGTTCTCAGTACCACGAAAAACAGGCAGTCACCGGCATGACTCACATCATGAGTTATGCATCTGAGCAGCGAGAAAAGGGTGGGCGCTATGTTTTCCTGCTGAAGTCAGCGACAAGCGAGACATGGTGGCCAGAAGATGCCGATCATGTCTGTTTTATCCGTGGTCGTATTGGTTTCGATCTCCCGACCTGGTTTATGCCGGCGGATGATAAACAGAAACCCACCAGCGCCTTCTTTGCTGGCGCAATCGTGATATTTGATAAGACATGGTGTGGGGAGCGCTTTAGCTATATCGATCGTATAGAGCTTGAGGCGAAAGGGCGCGCGAGTATGGCTTTGGCTGAGTTTGCTGCAGGAAAATTCCTGTCACCAGCTTCGCCAGTTCAGTCTCCTGAAGTGATCATCCCCGATGCTGTTGCATCACTAGCTGAGGCTGAATCCCGGATCTGGCCACTGGAAGTTGGTCTCGTCTTTGAACAGTTACAAGGCGCAGAGGATCTGGAATTCTCACAGCAGAACAAGCTGAAGGCCCACATTAACCAGTTGTGGCTGGAGCGGGTGCCCACCAGCGAAATCATCACCGTTGCTGGTGGTCTTGTCGGCAGCATGAGGGGGACCGCTCATGCGTGAGCTCATCGTAGACAACTTTGCGGGCGGTGGCGGTGCATCAACTGGGATAGAAATGGCGATCGGTCGTAGCGTTGATATTGCGATAAACCATGACGAAAACGCAGTGGCCATGCACCGAACTAACCATCCTGAGACGCTTCATTATTGTGAAAACGTTTTTGATGTTGACCCCTTGGCTGCGACAGGCGGGAAAGCTGTTGGGTTTGCGTGGTTTAGTCCGGATTGCACCCACTATTCAAAGGCCCGCGGCAGCAAGCCCGTCAAACGTGAGATCCGTGGTTTGGCCTGGGTATCTGTTCGCTGGGGATTGGATGTACGTCCTCGCGTGATGGCTCTTGAAAATGTTGAAGAATTTAAAACGTGGGGCCCGCTACTCTCTTGTGAGATGCGTCCTGATCCTGAGCGTTCGGGTGAAACCTTCCAGGCATTTGTTGGAATGCTTTCTACTGGTATACCTGAGGATCACCCGGCGCTGTTCGAATGTTGCGAATTTCTCGGGATATCGCCGGATAGCAAACAAGCCAAACGGCTGATTGCTGGCCTCGGGTATAAGGTCGAATATCGCGAGCTTCGTGCCAGTGATTATGGTGCACCGACGATCCGCAAGCGATTCTTCATGTTGATGCGTTGCGACGATAAACCCATTGTCTGGCCTGAGGCTTCGCATGGTGATCCTAAATCGGCCTCGGTGCTGACAGGTAAACTGGCGCCATGGCGGACAGCAGCTGAATGCATCGACTGGTCCATTCCTGCACCATCGATATTTGACCGCAAAAAGCCGCTTGCAGTTAACACGTTGAAGCGTATAGCTCGGGGTATCCAGAGATTTGTGGTCGATAGCGATAACCCATTCATCGTGAAATGCAACCATACCACGACACGCGGTAAATATGATTGTTTCCGTGGACAGGAGTTGTATTCGCCAATACAGACAATCACCAAAACTCATGGTTACGCGTTGGCGGTACCTACTTTGGCACCGTTTATGGCTGGAAATGGTGGTAGCCAGTACCAAGCTAAACCGCGCCCACTCAACAAACCAGTTCATACCATCCTAAAGCAATCCCGAGCATGCGTAGTTGCCCCGGTTATCGCCCGCCAGTTCGGTGCCAGCATTGGCCATCGGGCAGATGAGCCTAGCGCCACGATTACCGCTGGGGGTGGGGGAAAGTCTCAGTTAGTCACGGCCACGCTTATTCAGATGGGGTATGGCGAACGGGTGGGGCAATCACCGCGGGTTCTAAATCTTGGTAAACCGTTGGGTACTGTTACAGCTGGGGGCAATAAGTTTGCCGTAACAACTGCGTTCCTGGCAAAACACTATGGCGGGAACTACACCGGTCCGGGCGTTGGGCTTGATGAGCCAGCTCACTCAGTGACTACAGTCGATCATCACGCTCTTGTGACATCGCACCTGGTAAAACTGCGCGGTACCTGCCGTGATGGTCAGCGCACCGATGAACCGATGCCGACAATCACCGCAGGAGGTCAGCATGTGGGAGAGATTAGCGCGCTGCTGGCGGCTAATGATTACGATGAGCGCCGTGCGGATCAAGTCAAAGAGTTCCTAAATTCGTTTGGCGTCAGCGAACTGGTGACGATTAAGGGCATTGTTTACCGGATTGTTGACATCGGAATGCGAATGCTACAGCCACATGAACTTTACCGCGCTCAGGGATTCCCGGACTGGTACATCATCGACCGGGACTACCGCGGCGTGAAGTATTCGAAGGAAAAGCAAGTTGCGCGCTGCGGAAACGCCGTGCCGCCGCCGTTTGCTGAGGCGCTGGTTAGGGCCAATCTGCCGGAAATGTGCGTTAACAAACAGGAGCGAGCAGCATGATGAAGTTAACTCTCAGGCAGCAGGAGGTTCTGAACCTCCTGATCGAGTACCAACGTAAGCATGGTTTCCCTCCGACCACTTACGAACTGACCGGCATGTTGGGGTGCCGGTCCCCCAATGCCGCAGCAACGCACCTCAAGGCGCTGGAGAGAAAAGGGGCCATCAAGATTACCCGCGGAGTTTCTCGCGGTATCAGTATCACCCCTTCGCTGTTGGCCAGAGAAATATCGGTCAATCTCAACAGCATCGTAAAAGTGAAACTTACTGCCGAAGCTCTAAGTTACATGAGAAGCCAGCACGAAGAGAATCGAATCCAGCACCCGGCGATCTTCGGAGACTTTTCGCCCCCGGCAACAGACGAAAATGGCTATACGTCAATGACCCTGTGGAGCCTCATGTCTGACCTTGGCCCGCTCTGCTATTGCGGAGGAGATGTTCCGTTTGAGTTGAAAATAGTGCTGGAGGCAGAATGAAATTTATTCTTCCATTCCCACCCAGCGTGAACACCTACTGGCGGTCCCCAAATAAGGGGCCCGCAAAAGGTAAACACCTTGTCAGCGCAGCCGGCCGTAAATTCAAACATGCAGTACGTTCAGCGATCATTGAGCAACTGCGTGCAATACCAAAACCATCTACCGCGCCAGCAGCTGTAGAAATTATTCTCTATCCGCCAGACTATCGCCGGCGTGACCTGGACAATTACAACAAGGCACTTCTTGATGCTTTGACTTATGCCGGTATCTGGGAGGATGACAACCAGGTAAAGCGCATGGCTATAGAGTGGGGTGAGAATGTTAAAGGCGGGCGGGTAGAAATCACCATATCGGCGTATAAAAAAACGCTGGATGTTTGTTCAGTGGTAGGTTGAAGTCTATGCAACTTGCCAGTAATCTCAAAGAGTGCAAACGAAACGGGCGTGCAGGCCCTTCGTCACATAAAAATGTATGGAGAAAGCTATGACTAACCACGTCATGGGTGCTGCTGCATCCAATAATCACACTTTTTTTGTTATTGATGGTATTTCTGTTCGTCGTGATGTCCTTGGTCGTTATTGCCTAAACGATCTCCATCGTGCTTCCGGCTCCCTTGACCGCCATAAGCCTGCATTCTGGCTCCGTAACGAACAAACTGCGCAATTGATAGGCGAGTTGCAAAATAGCAACTCGGATACTTCAGAACCTGTAAGTGTCATCCGCGGCGGAAATGAGCAAGGTACCTATGTTTGCCGTGAGTTGGTGTATGCCTACGCGATGTGGATCAGCGCTGTTTTTAATCTGAAGGTCATCAGAACGTTTGACGCGCTCCACACTGCTGGGGCTGCAACCGTCAATACCGATCGCATTCAGGCTGGCATAATCCTCCTGGAATCTGCAGCCAAAATGCTCAATCTCTCTAATTCGTCAAAGCTCGGGGCATATCAGAAGCTTCAGCAGGTAGCAGGGCTGCCTGATTTAATGCCTTCATATGCCATTGATGCACCAGCTGGCGCGCAGGATGGTTCCAGCAGACCAACGCTGTCTCTTAGCGCTTTGCTTAAAGCTAACAACATCAGAATGACCGCGAACCAGGCTTATCACCTTATGGCTGGTCACGGCATAGTCGAGCAGAAGGAGCGCCGCAGCCGAACGGGTATCAATGGCGTGAAAAGATTCTGGTCTATTACGGCAAAAGGTTGTCTGTACGGTAAAAACATCACCAGCCCAGCAAATCCACGTGAGACGCAACCGCACTTCTTCGAATCGAAATTTCCTGAGCTTTTAAAGCTCATTGGCGTTGTCACGCAGTAAGGGGTGAACATGAGAATGACTCCCCCACACCTGCAACCAGTGCTTTCCAGGGTAAAGCGTTTTGTAGAGAGGCAACCAGAAGGCGCAACGCTAACCCACCTGACGCACAAAGTGGCGGCATACAGTGGGCTCAATCGCAAAGACAAAGAGACCCTGATCGAAATAATCCGGGAAAGCGGGATGCTCTGCGTGATAGATGATGGAAGGTCTACTACCTTGCACCACCCGAAATATGGTCACAAATCTGTGGCGCCTGTAATGACACCTCCTCAGCCGACGATGGAATGCAAAATGAATAAACAACTCGAAGTAACTCCGGAAGCATTACGTAAACAGGCTGACGCCTTGATCAAAGCGGCAGAGGAAGCGGAGAAAAAAGCCGGGGATCGTGCAGAAATTAAGAAACAGCTCGATCCCTTGAAGTTGGAGATTCTCCAGGCATATGGAATGGCCAGCAGGAAGTTTGACGAGTTCGTAGATGCTATGGCTGAAGTTGGTAAAGCCGTGCAGAAGCTTAAAGATCTGACTGTTTAGGGGGGATTGTGCGAGCATTGCTTACTCCGGAAATTGTGCCGCGCCTGGGCGTTGTTCTTTTCAAACCAGGCCGCGAATTGATGTCTCTCTTTACCGGCGGCCGTGTCCTGATAGAGCGTCAGCCAGAGAAGATGAAAACACTGCCCACTGGGCGGATCGCCGATGCACGTCAGCCGCTTGCAGAAATGGACATTCTGCGTTTTTTCATGAGGGATGAGAGGGTTATTAACGCAGCGGGTGGAATAAACGCTCTTGAGGCCTGGCTTCTACGACATGTCAGAGAGTGCCAGTACCCGCATTCCCACTATCACCACCATGAATTAGTGACTATGCGGCATCCGCCTGGCGCCATGGTTGTCTGCTGGCATTGTGATAATGAATTACGTGAGCAGACCACCGAAATGTTGTCAGAGCTGGCTTATCAGAATCTGGTTCAGTGGGTGATTGAAAGGGTGTTGATCAGCCTTGGATACAATAAGGAGCGCGAATTATCGATGGCGGAGCTCTGCTGGTGGGCTGTGAAATCCGGCATTGCTGACGCAATAACCGAGACGATGGCGCAACAGGCCTTAAGACTGCCTGAGGAACCTTTCCTGTCCGTTTATAAGGATAGCGATATTGTCCCGTCATTAGCTGCAGGTGAAATCCTTCAGGATCTTGTCGAGGGCATAGACCTGGCGGACGCCAGTGTACTCATTGAGCAACCTCAGATTGAAAGTAAACCCATTCTGAGGCTTAGTGTCGATCCGAACAGCCCCGAATCATTTATGCGCCGCCCAAAGCGCCGGCGCTGGACCTGCGAAGTTTACACACATTGGGTTAAAACTCAGCCATGTGAATGCTGTAGGCAACCATCAGACGATCCACACCATATAATAGGGAATGGTCTGGGGGGAACTGGCACCAAGGCCCATGATCTCTTCGTGATACCACTGTGCAGAGTGCATCACGATGAATTACACGCCAATACATCAGAGTTCGAAAAGAAATATGGCACTCAGTTAGAGCTGTGGGCTCGTTTTCTGGATCGGGTAATGGGTATCGGCGTCATTGTAAAAGCTTGAGTGTATGGAGTACTGAGCATGAATATTGAATCAATTCCCAAATTTTTCGCGCCCAAAGGAATGCATATTTCCGATAGCGGTCGTGCAACCGCCAGCGAGCAACTTACTGTGACAGATGTAATGGCGGCTCTGGGGATGACACAGGCAGAGGCAGGAATAGGCCTGTCAATGTTTTTGGGTAAAGCTGGAATCAGCGAACACGACAGAAAGGCATCCGTCAGTTGGTTGGCTGAATATGCAAAATCAAAAGCGCCTCGATCGATAAGAAAAGCAGCAGGGAAGAAGTTCCCGCTGTGTATGCTGATAATAGCTCGGTTCGCTTATAACGACTATGCCTCGTCTGCAGCTGACAGCGTAGATTGCAGGAAGTGTTCTGGTTCAGGCTTCATAAAAAAAACCTCAATGGTGGAAAAAAGCCACTACACAATGAGGTTACCGCAATGGGCAAAAGACCTCAGGCAGTCACCTTCGGATTTTGAAGTGAAACGTCAGGTGGAAGAGGTTGACCATGTTCTTTGCTTCAAATGCGGCGGCACCGGGAAAATCAGCAAGCGATGCCAGTGCGGCGGTACGGGAAAAACCCTGGACCGTAAAGAGTCAGAGCTGCAGGGAGTGCCTGTCTACAAAGTATGTAAACGTTGTGAAGGCCGCGGTTATAGTCGTCCTAAGTCTTCAAATGCATACAGGGGTATGCTCTCTGAGCTGCCTGGTCTGCCAGAACGTACCTGGAGATATAGCTGGAAACCTTTCTATGAAAGTCTGGTTACAAAATGCTTTGAGGAAGAGAGTTATACCGACTCACAGCTTAAACGTGTGACAAAGGTGTCTGATTTGATAAATATCGCATAATTTAGCGACACGTTACTTGCAAAGTTGCCGCTTTTGTGTAATTTTATTTATAACGATGGGCTTTGTATGTTCAACGTTGATTAACCCGCCAGCGAGCGGGTTTTTTTATGGGCTAAAATCGATAAAATCTTCTTCTCTTTCAATTAGTTCTTGCTGGATACCGTCACCAGAGTTATCTGTATGTCACACCACTTATTTGAGGTAAAAGACATGCTAAATCAGCAAGATATGACGGAAACAGCTAAAGCTGTTTTTAATGAGCTAAGTGACAAACCGGCTACTGCTGGAGAGATTGCTCAGAATACCCACCTGAGCCGCGAACGCTGCCAGCTCATACTTACGCAGCTGGTAATGGCGGGGTTATCTGATTATCAGTTCGGATGTTATAAGCGCCTCCAGTAATGGGGGCTTTTGCTGTGAAAATGGGCGGCTGGTGGGTGTTGTAGCACCCGGCCAGCCATCAGCTCATGCTTTCAGGTCACAAGCTAACCACGGCCCACTGCTTTAGCGCAAAAGCAAAGTGAGCCTATCAGAGTTACGCTTACTGATCTATGAAAAATACTGTAAAAATATCCAGTATTGAGTTAATCAATGCTGATTGCCTGCAATACCTCCCATCGCTACCCGATAACTCCATTGATCTTATTGTTACCGATCCGCCTTATTTTAAGGTGAAGCCAAACGGCTGGGATAACCAATGGAAGGGGGACGAGGACTATTTACGTTGGCTGGATAGCTGTCTGGCACAGTTCTGGCGAGTGTTAAAACCTGCCGGCAGCATGTATCTGTTCTGTGGGCACCGCCTGGCAGCGGATATTGAGCTGTTGGTGAGAGAGCGGTTTAACCTGCTCAACCATATCATCTGGGCTAAACCTTCGGGACGCTGGAACGGATGCAATAAAGAAAGCCTCCGGTCATATTTCCCGGCGACGGAACGTATCATTTTTGCCGACCATTACCAGGGGCCATACAGGCCGAAAGACGATGGATATGCCGCAAAGTGTAATGAGTTAAAGCAACACGTCATGACGCCTTTGATTTCTTACTTCCGTGATGCACGGGAATCTCTTGGCGTGACGTCGGCTCAGATTGCTGAAGCCACAGGTAAGAAAAATATGGTTTCCCACTGGTTTGGCCTTAGTCAGTGGCAGCTGCCGAATGAAGCAGATTATTTGAAGTTGCAGGCTCTGTTTCGAAAAATCGCCATGGATAAGCACTCACGCAACGAACTGGGAAAACCTCACCACCAGCTTGTCGCCACCTGGCAATCATTAAGCCGAAAATATTCTGAACTCCAGCAGGAATATTACCGTTTACGGCGACCATTCAGCGTATCGGTCACGGTGCCATATACCGACGTCTGGACTCATAAGCCTGTTCAGTTTTATCCAGGTAAGCACCCATGTGAAAAGCCTGCGGATATGCTGGAGCAGATAATCACAGCGAGTAGCCGCCCGGGTGATGTTGTAGCTGATTTCTTTTTTGGATCAGGTTCAACGCTCAAACAGGCTGCGCTTCTCGGGAGAAGGGGACTAGGAGTCGAACTGGAAACCGAGCGATTTGAACAGACGGTCAGTGAAATGCGTAATTTGCTGGAGCACCGGCCACCACAACCAAATCCCTTACCTTAGGGCTTAACCGGGCGTAAGCCGCCGGATAAACGTAACCGGAAAATTGAGATCGCAGGAACGACCAACAAACGGTAATCCGTATGGAGAATAACCCGTTGAGGAAGAGACCTGGCCGGAACCGTAACCGGCACTTATATGGCTGCGGGGCCAGCGGCTGAAGCGAATCCCGATCACAATGCGTAACTTACATGTCCCAGCTGACCGCAAAGTGACTTAAAAGCAGGGCCACAATTTGAATCTGCGACAACTTAGGTTGGTCGCTCCGTATCAGTAAGCGGATCCACCAGGCTCGCATTCGCGGGCCTTTTTCGTATCTGCGCCACGCTCGGCGTTATTTAACCACAGAGCCTTTCAGGGGTGAGCCATAGGGAATAGTCAGTGTGACTGTCTCTGTGGGCTGATCATTCCTGAGCGCTGGCTCACCCGCTAAAAGGAAAGTCACTATGTTTGGTATTTTTAAAAAGAAAGCCCGTAAAGCCGTTGTTGAAGTGAAAAAAATGGAAAACCGCGATGCTGTAGAAGCCACGGTCTGGGGTGCGTACTCGATTGCATACGCCGATGGTACCTGCGATGCAAAAGAGATTGCAGTGCTGGAGAAGACTATTTCGGCCCTCCCAGCATTTGCGCCATTTGCTGGTGAAATTGCCCAGATGAGTTCGAATATTCGCGCTCGCTATGAAGCATCACCACGTTCAGCCAACGCTCAGGCGTTGCGCGAACTGGCTGACGTTGCCGGGACGGATGACGCTGTCGATGTTCTTTGCCTGTGTCTTGATGTAGCTGATAACGACGGCATCGGGGAAGAAGAAGAGAAACAGCTGAAGAAAATTGCCCAGGCTCTGCAACTTCCATTGGACCAGTACCTGTGATCGGTAAACTTCGCTGGGCCGCAGCTGGGGTGCTTTTGTTTCTGGTGGTTGCTATCGACTTCACCAGCAAAATGATGTCAATCCTGGCTGATGGCGTGCTGGTAGCCGGGGTAATCGCTTTGCTCTGGCCCCATATTAAATCCAGTGATTAGCACTGTGCAAAAGGCATCGTAATGGTGCCTTTGACAGAGTGTCAGTTATTGACGCTGCCTATGACTACATCCTAAATTATCCGTGTGGTGAATCCCCCTATGCGGAGGGGCATTGCCAGTCTGATATGTTTTTTTGCGCATTGCGAGTCGTCTGTGGACTGGCGGCGACTTACCGGGAGGCACCCGGCACCACACCTAATAAAAAATGATGATAGCTGTAAGGCCCACTTCGGTGGGCTTTTTCTTTGGGCAAAAAAAAGCCCGCATGGTTTCATGCAGGCAAGGCAGTTACATTTAGATTTTGTCCCGGTATATGTTTTTTTGTCCGGAAGTCGAAAGATACTGTCTCGAATACATTTTGTAAATAACGGATTCAAACCACAAGGCCATGCATTTGCATGGCTTTTTTATTTGTGCCACCAGAGCATCATTCACTCTGTGCTTTGTCGTTAATCCATCTGGCGGCCATCCTAAAGGACTATCTGCTGAGTTCTTTTTTCAGAGGTTGCATTTTCTTCAGTACCTCATCTGAATTAGTGACTGAGAAACCCGTCGGGAAAAATAGCATTCCATCGGATGGATGTTCATCGTGCCAGTGCTTCGTGGCGGCCATCGTATGAGCGTCGAGATAACTGGTGTAAGCATCAAGGAGAGCGTTTTTCCTGCGCCTCGGGGCGTAAGGTAGCAACTGGTTGAAATCAGCATCGCTGATAAGCCTGAATGGATAAGAGCCTCCTTCAATAGCCTCAATTTCGCTTAGCAACTTTCCCCGCAGTGGTGCGGAATGCTTCCTGAACTCTGCCTTACGTGACGAATGGTTACTGATTAGTGACGGAATAAAGAGCCCTAGCAGTGTCAGTATCACTCCGATTACTGAAATAATTTCCATGAGATTTCCCTATGCCTGATTTTATTTATTCAGTATTACCCTTGGTGGGATTCGGTTTTTCTTGTTTTGGTCTTGGATACATCCTTGGCTTCGTACGCGGACGAGACTGAACAAGAAGAATAAATCCGTCTGAGAGGGTGGTGAATCCTGATATTTTTACAGTGATTTTTGGTGGCTGTCACCTGGCGGCCATCCTATTTTCCCCTCGTTCTGAGAGGATCCACAGCAATAGAGGGGGCTAAATGTCCGATCCTGTCTCTGGTACTTCAGTTGCGGCCGGCGGCCTGATGGGGGCTAGCATGTTCGGTCTGGCTACCGGAATAGATTACGGCGTGGTATTTGGTGCGTTCGCCGGGGCGGTTTTTTACGTGGCCACGGCAGCTAACATATCGCGCGGTAAGCTGGTGGCATACTTTATGACGTCATTCATTGTTGGTGTTCTGGGCGCCGGTCTGGTGGGTTCCAAGCTTTCAAGCTGGACTGGCTACAGCGACCGTCCGCTTGATGCGTTGGGAGCCGTATTAATATCAGCGCTTATCATCAAAGTTCTGACGTTTCTCAACAGCCAGGATCTAAATAGCTTGTTCAATATGCTGACCCGGTTCCGGGGAGGAGGTTCAAGTGGTAAATGATCCTTCAGCGCTGGCTAATGCAGTCATTTGCGCCGTCATTGTGCTGGCATTGATGTTCTACCAACGAGGTAGTGCGAGACACCGTCCGGGCATATCCGTTCTGGCTTATCTCATGGTGCTGGTTTATGCCAGTATCCCTTTCCGTTTCCTGTTTGGCCTGTACGAGTCATCCCACTGGCTGGTGGTGCTGGCGAACATTCTTATCTGCGGCGCGGTTCTCTGGTTCAGGGGGAATGTGGCGCGACTGGTTGATGCACTGAGGCACTGATGAACCAATCACAATTTCAAAGGGCGGCTGGTATTAGCGCCGGGTTAGCTGCGCGCTGGTTTCCGCACCTTGATGCTGCAATGAACGAATTCAGCATCACTAGTCCACTCGATCGGGCGATGTTCATAGCGCAGTGTGGACACGAAAGCACGTCATTTACCCAGATGGTCGAAAGTTTTAACTATAGCGTTGCCGGCCTGGCTGGTTTTGTGAAGGCAAAGCGCATCACGCAGGACCAGGCTAACACCCTGGGGCGTAAAAGTTACGAAAAGGTTTTGCCGATCGAACGTCAAAGAGCGATCGCAAATCTGGTCTACAGCAATCGCTTTGGCAATAAGACTGCGGGTGATGGCTGGAAATACCGTGGACGTGGAATTATAGGGATCACCTTCCTTGAGAATTACATCAAGTGCGGTAATGCACTGAAACTGGATTTAGTCAGCAATCCTGAGTTGTTGGAGAAAGATATTAATGCGGCCCGCAGCGCAGCCTGGTTTTACACCTTAAACGGATGTTTGAAGTACCCAGGAGATTTAGTGCGCGTGACCCAGATTATCAATGGAGGGCAAAACGGCATTGATGATCGACGCGCCCGCTTCCTGAAAGCAAAATCGGTACTGGTGGGATGATCATGGGAATAGAAGCTATCGCAGGGTTGGTGGTTGTAATATTGGGCGCTATCGCTGGCGCGTTCGGCATTGGTCATGCTCGCGGCACCAGTAAAGCAGAAGCGAAAGCCAGTCAGCAGCGTACCGAAGAGAACGCGGCCGCCAGCGTCGCCGCGGCAGAACGTAAAGCAGAAGCCACGAAAGGGGCCAGCGATGTACAGGAAGACGTTAAGCGTATGGGTGATGACGATGTTGATCGCGAGCTGCGCGAAAAGTTTACCCGCCCCGGTAGTCGTTGATACGGCCTGCAACTGGGTGAGGGTCATCTACCTGACCGACCACGATATCGATGTGCTGGATAAGCAGACCAAGCGCGACATCTTGGCGCATAACAAAACGGCGCAGATAATCTGTGCTAAGTATTTGAATGCTAAAAGTGCGAATTAACAAGTTATTGGAGCGGTAAATTGCTGAGAGCAAATTGGTGTTCACAATAAAATTTTTTTTGCTATATTGCTGATGATGCCAGCAAAAAAAGTAAGTTTCTAACTATCAATCAATAACGCGTTGGCAGATTTTTTGACTACACGGGATGATTTTTATGTCAGAAGCTGCAGCAGAGGTTTTTCAGGATGCATGGCCTGAATTTTTTCCTAAAGGCGTACCACCGAAGTCAGCCGAGGATGCTGAGGGGGAATTTTTTCGGTTAGTTCGTGTAAGCCCCCCTTCAGCACAATGTTTTCTCTCTACGCATGAAGAGTACCCGAATCGCCATAAAAAATGTAAAGGTGAGGCTTTAATATGTGTTTTTGGAACCTCTTTCTTTTCTGAAATGAGAGGTGCCAATGATGCAAAAGCCAAATTTCCTGAAGCATTGGGCGACCGTATGGTTGCTAAAGGTCAGGTAACCCCATTAATGGGTGTTATGAAAAAAACGTTTGCGGATCCTGCTCATTACACAATTTGGCTTAGAACTAATAGCCATATACATGAACACTTCGAGTGTGTGGGAGAAGGAGAATGAGTAATATCTTCCTCCCCAAAACTATGTTGGGAACACTGCTTTATAAAAGAGTGTATGAATTCTTTGAAGAGCCTCGTTTCTTTTCAGTAGAAAATGAAGTTGGCTCTTTATACGTAGTGTATTGGATCTCTGAAGATGAAAATTCAGATAGTTGGTTTATCATACCAGTATCACCAACTAAACTTGAGCTAATTGAAAGAAAGAGAATAGATATTCACTCGGCTATTACTGCGCATGAGCAAAGTTTTTTTTACAAAGTACAGGCTCCTTACAATAGAGATGAGACTCCTGCTTGGGATGTTTTGTATGCAGAAGACTTAAATAATTATAAGTTACCTGCCAGTGGATTGTTCATTAGTTCAGTTGTACCCGTTCTTGGTAATGGCCGAATTGGCGCACCGATAAAATACTCCACGCATGAAATACATTTGGAAAAAAGTGCTAAGAAAAGTGAAGGTAATCTTGTTTTAGGCAATGTTTCAAGCGTATGCGACAGATTTAGCGATCTATACAATAGTCTTTTGGATTTTGGTGGCCTTAAAGACAAATTACGTCCAGTTGATGCTCGACCAGGATCGTTCATAATTTCATTTCAAGCAGAGAAACTTTCTTTGTTTGAAGAATTGTTAAAATCTTTAAGCTCTTTGATAGAAGCAAGAGCTAATGTAATTGATTTCATTAATGAAAAAAATATTGATATTCAATCACTATCAAATCTTTTTCAGGCAGTTGTTTCTTCCGGCACAAACATGGAGCTCAGAAGCAACGAGACTGGTGAATTGATTTTTGTATTGACAAAGGCTGGTGCTGATTTTTATCTAAAAGATATCAATAAGTTATCAATGCTATCTGTTAGCGGTCACCAGATACCGCAAGCCGATACCTTAGAGCGAGTTTTTAATATCGTTGAAGTAAAATGGCGTGGCGAACCTTGCAGTGAGTTCAATACAGGTCTGCAGGAGCGCCATATATATTATTATATTCATGCTGCTAAGGTATTAGGGTTCCTTGATACTAATAGTAAGGTAACATCAGTTGGTCAGCAGTTAATTCAATCCGAAGACGATGTTAAACTTAAGATTGCGGCGAGATGTTTTGAAACCAGTCATATAGGTTGGGCTTGGATAAATTGGGCGGGTGTTGAAAATCTCTCTCAGTTAGAACCGGAAACTGCAGAAGGTTTTCTTTTAGAGCAGTGCCATTCTTTAAGTGCCGAAACCGTGTCTAGGAGATCTAGAACCATAAGGCATTGGTGTAAGGTATTAAAGGAGCACTACACCCCCCTTTAAGTTCAGCCTATGAATACTATCTTTTGAGCCTCGCATCTGCGAGGCTTTTTTATATGCAAAAATGCAGAGGTTAGACATGTCCGAGATCACCGCATCCGAGCAAATCCGCTTGGATATCATTAAAAAAGTTAACTACGACACCGCCGCGGCGAAGCTGGCCATTGACTGGGTTGGCGATAGCAATCTGAAATCTGAGCTATTCGCTGACTCTTTCGATCGCGTGTTCACGGAAAGTGAGATTGTCTCGAAAACCCGGAAGGCGATTCAGGAAGCGACCGAGGCGCTGGCGCTGTTTGAAACCGCGACTGAGCAGTCCAGCTAAGGCATTACAGCAGGCATTCAATGAGTGCCTGTGATAATGTAAATGCTAAACAATTAGCAGGAACAAATTATGCATAATGTGATGCTGTTTGGTGAGGGATGGAATGGAGAAGTCAGGGATGTCGAGGAAGGTGCGCGCAATCTTTTATACATTCCCAATCCTAAGGATCCACGATTGCGTGAGGTAGCATTCACAATTGTTGATTACATCTCCGATAATGGCAATATGTATTTGGTCGGTTTTCACGGTCAGGAACCCCTGATGCCAGATGTTGAAGAAGCAATATTAAGAAACAATCCTCGCCCGGTTTAATCAATAGATTCTTCAAAGAAATCAGCAGCCCCGCTTGTGCGGGGCTTTTTTATTGGAGGTTATATGCGGCTTACAGTTCTGGATGACGATCCCCGTGAATACATAACACCAGGTAGTGAACGCATCAGGGTTTATCTCAACGGTGTTGAAGTAAAGCACGCTTTTCTGCTGACGATGAAAGAGGCGAGGTGATTGCCGCTCTGATTTATTGCCGTGGTTACCTCACTGTCGAGAACGGCGAAGTTAAGCCCCCGATGCTGTTCGGTCAGGTGAGGATCGTACGCCCATCCAAGCAATAGGACCAGAGCATGAACAAAGAGCCCCGCATCTACGGCAGCAAGTGGGACCGTGAGCGTCTTATCTTCCTTCGTGCGCACCCCTTGTGCGCCATGTGCCAGGAGCAAGGCAGAGTGACAGCGGCAACGGTGGTTGACCACATCATCCCGCACAAACTGAAAGAGGCTCTGCGCTCTGGTGACAGCCAGGCAATAGCGAAAGCGCAAAAGCGTTTCTGGAGCCGGAATAACTGGCAAGGGCTGTGTAAGCAGCACCATGACTCAACGAAGCAGAGAATGGAGAAGCGCGGCACCGTTATCGGCTGCGATGAAAACGGTATTCCGCTTGATCCAAACTCTCACTGGTTCAGATGACGTCAATTCCATAGGGGAGGGGCGGGTCAAAAGTTCAGAACCCTGATCCCAAATGACCGCCGCCCATCCTTTTTGTGCACAACCGCGAAATGAAAAGTTTTTTTCCGGGAGGTTCCGATGGCAGGACGACGCCCGAAACCGACCCACCTCAAAGTGGTCTCCGGCAACCCGGGCAAACGTAAACTCAACGATAAAGAACCGAGTCCGGCGCGAGAAATTCCAAGCCCGCCGGCGCACCTGACCGACTGGGGAAAGGTTGCCTGGGGAAGGTTGACTGTTCTCCTTGACGGGATGGGGGTGTTGACAGTTGCCGACACCTTAGCCCTTGAACGGCTATGCGATATTTACGCTGATATTCTTCAGTTGCGCGACACCATCGCAGTAGAGGGAAGAACCTATACCGTCCAGACCGAGGGTGGTTTTCTTATCAAAGCTAACCCGGCCGTTTCGATGCTGGCCGATGCCGACCGCCGTTTTAAAAGTTACCTGGTTGAATTCGGTCTGACGCCAGCGGCAAGGACGAAGGTGAAAGTGAATGGCGAAGACCCCGAAGAGGACACGCTCGACAAGTTCTTCGGTTGATCCTGCAACCCAATATGCGATGGATGTAACCTCGGGCAAAGAACTGGCTGGTCCTGACATCCGTAACTCATGCCAGCGCCATCTCAATGACCTGAAGTCATGCCATGCCCGTGGTCTGCACTGGGATGTTGAGGCGGCGCAACGCTCGATTGACTATTTTGCGAAAGTTCTGAAGCTCAATGGTGGTGATTTCGAAGGCGAGCCTTTCGTGTTGCTGCCATGGCAGTGCTTCATCGTCGGTTCGATTTTTGGCTGGAAAAACGCCAGAGGTTTTCGCCGGTTCCGAATGGTCTATGTGGAGTCCGGGAAGGGATCCGGTAAATCCCCTCTGTCTGCGGGTATAGGGCTTTACTGTCTCACTGCGGATAAAGAAGCACGCGCTGAAGTTTATGCCGCTGCCACGAAGAAAGACCAGGCAATGGTCCTTTTCCGTGATGCGGTTGCGATGGTGGATCAATCTCCAGCTCTTTCCGCACGTATTCAGAAATCAGGTGGTGCCGGTAAGGAATGGAACCTGGCTTTTCTTCAGTCTGGTTCCTTCTTTCGTCCAATCAGTTCAGATGACGGGCAGTCCGGCCCGCGACCGCATTGTGCTCTTATTGATGAAGTTCACGAGCATAAAAGCAATCAGGTTGTTGAAATGATGCGTGCCGGTACCAAAGGTCGTCGGCAGGCGCTGATTTTCATGATCACCAACAGTGGGCACGATAAAACGAGCGTCTGCTATGACTATCACGAATACGGCCGAAAGGTTTCTGCCGGTTCGATAGAAGATGACAGCTTTTTTGCCTTCATTTGTTCTCTGGATGAAGGAGACGATCCTTTCAAGGATGAGTCCTGCTGGAAAAAAGCTAACCCTTCGCTGGGTCACACCTTTGAAGAAAGCTATCTTCGTGAGCAGGTGACTCAGGCCCGCGGGATGCCTTCGAAAGAGAGCATCGTCAGACGTCTTAACTTCTGTCAGTGGGTTGACGCGGCTAATCCGTGGATGAGCAGTGATGTCTGGATGGGTTGTGAGGAGAGCTTTGATCCAGATGAACTGGAAGGTGAGGAATGCTATGGCGGTTTAGACCTGTCCGGATCGCGTGATTTGACGGCACTGGCGTTGTTTTTTCCAAAACAACGTAAGTTGCTGGTGGAGTTCTGGACCCCGAAAGATACGTTACTGGAACGGGCCAAAACGGACCGGGTACCTTATGACGCCTGGGAGCGAGATGGTCACATCCACACCACACCTGGCAAAGCAGTGAAATACGGCTTTGTTGCCCAGCGCATTGCAGATCTGACTCAGAAGTTTGATATCAAGGCCATCGCCTTCGACCAGTATCGCATTAAATATCTTGAGCCGGAGCTTGAGGAAGCATCTGTTTCTGTTCCCTTAATCCCTCATGGGCAAGGGTATTACAAAGCGAAAGATTCCGGGCTGTGGATGCCTCACTCCATCGAATTGTTTGAAGAGTTGCTTGATGACAGCGTCATTATCATCAGGACGAACCCTTGTCTTCGCTGGAATGCGGCTTCAGCAGTGACGGAGGCTGATCAGAAAGAAAACCGAATTTTTGCCAAGAAAAAAAGTACCGGGCGTATCGACGGCATTGTAGCGGGCGCTATGGCAATCGGTGCCTCCGAAGGCTATGAGGATGATTCTGGCGATATCGACGACTTTTTCAGTAATCCCATCATTGTGTGAGTCACCATGAATAAAGATAAGAAGCCAGGCCGGATAAAAAGCGCCGTTCGCCGGTGGCTCGGCGTACCCATCTCACTTACAGACGGTGAATTCTGGGCTGCTTATGCTGGTGGGCAGTCCGCAGCAGGCAAATCCGTTACGGTTGATAAAGCCCTGCAGTTATCGGCAGTGTGGTCATGTGTAAGGCTGTTATCCGAAACCATCGCGACTTTGCCTGTAGGTTTTTACGAAAAAACGGCTGATGGTCGCCAGAGTGCAAATGATCACCCGCTTTATGAGCTCCTCCATAATCAGCCGAATGCTGACATGACCGCTGTGGAGTTCTGGGAAATGATCATGGCCAGCCTTCTTTTATGGGGGAATGCTTACGCGGAAATCGACCGTACCGGAAAGCGTATTACCTCGCTTGTACCGCTCAGGCCAGAAAGGATGAAGGTTGATTTAAGTAGCAGCGGAGATCCTATTTATACCTACCGTGACTGGCCTTCAGGTACATCCCGAAACATTAATGAACGGGACATCATGCACATCCGTGCGTTCAGCACCAATGGTGTCATGGGCCTGTCACCTGTCAGTTATGCCCGACAGACACTTGGTCTGGCAATGGCAACAGATGAAGCCAGCGCAAAAGTTTTTAAAAATGGTATGCGGCCCAGTGGCGTTCTCTCAATGGATCAAATCCTGAAAAAAGAGCAGCGCAATGAAGTACGTGAAAGCATGGTTGAACAATTTTCTGGATCCATGAATACCGGGAAAATGATGGTTCTTGAAGCGGGAATGAAGTTTCAGCCAGTTGACCTCAACCCGGAAGACGCCCAGATGCTGCAGTCCAGGGCATTCAATATCGAAGAGATTTGTCGGTGGTTCAGAGTATGGCCGGGGTTGATTGGACACAGTGCCCAGGGGCAGACAATGTGGGGAAGTGGCGTCGAACAGATGCTGATTGGCTTTTTAACGTTTTCACTTCGTCCATGGCTTACCCGTATTGAGCAGGCGATTCGTAAAAGCCTCCTGGCTCCGGGAGAAAGAAATAAGTACTTCGCAGAGTTTTCCATCGAAGGTCTCTTACGTGCCGACAGCGCCGCCCGTGCCGCTTTTTACTCAACGATGACCCAGAACGGTCTGATGACCCGCAATGAAGCACGGCAAAAAGAAAACCTTCAGCCAAAACCTGGCGCTGACCAACTAACCGTTCAATCTAACCTGCTGCCGATAGATCAGCTTGGCAAGTCCGGCGACAGTGAATCGGCCAAAAACGCACTGCGGGAATGGCTTGGCATTAAATCAGAGGAGACGCCGGAATGTACCGGAAAAACGCAGCCATGAAAGTAAAGGCATTCAACTTCGATATTAAGGCCGTCAACGATGACGGCCTTTTTTCTGGATACGGTTCTGTCTTCGATGTTGTCGATAGTTACAACGAAGTCGTGGCGCCGGGTGCGTTCCTCGAAAGCATCGAGGAAACACGGGCGAAGGGGAGAACGTTCCCGGTTCTCTGGCAGCATCGCACCGGCGAACCCATCGGGAACTGGGACATCTCGACCCTGAAAGAAGATAAACATGGGCTTTTTGGTGAAGGGGCCCTGTGGCTTGAAGACGCGGCCTACGCGAAAACCGCCTGGCGGGGCATGAAAACCCGTGCCATTACAGGCCTTTCCATTGGCTATTACGTCCGTGAGTCAAATTACGATGAGAAAACCCGGATCCGCACCTTAACGAAGCTCGACCTGGTTGAAATCTCCATTGTTACCGTGCCGGCCAATGATGATGCGCGTATTGACGTCATTAAGTCGAAGCTGTCACACGGTGATCTTCCTTCCTTACCTGAATTTGAGAAGTTCCTGCGAGAGGCAGGTTTCTCGAAAAGTCAGTCCGCCGCGGTCGCCTCCCGCGGACTGTCCTATCTGCTTGACCGGAGTGAGTCCGGGGGCGAAGACGGCGAAACCAAAGCGGCTATTGCGGCGATGCGCCAGCAACTGAGCCAGTTTTCTCTCCCAAAAATTCTCTAAGGGATTTATATGTACCAGAAAAAATCGGCTGACGATCAGCCACAAAGTATTGGCGAAATCTCCTCCCAGCTCACCATGGTGATTGATCAGGTCAAAAACTTCGGCGAAGACGTGAAGAGAAAAATGGAGGCAGGAGAAACCGTTTCGCTGGAACTGAAACAAAGAACGGACGAAAGCATTAATCAGATGAACGAGCTGAAAGAACGTCTCACTGAGCTGGAGCAAAAAGGTGCACGCCGCCCGAACGATGCACCTGCACAGCGAAAATCGCTCGGTGAGCTGGTGGTCGAAAGTGAAGAGTTCAAAGGCATGGACAGTTCGGCCCGTAAGAGCATCCGCGTTAAGCTGGAACAGAAAGATATTATGAACGTGCCGGCGACTACGGGCACTGGCGTGAGCACAACCAACAGTCTGGTGGTCTCCGATCGTGTTCAGGGCATTATCGCCCCGCCAGAACGCACTCTGACCATCCGTAATCTGCTTATCCCCGGTAATACCGCATCTAACGGTATTGAATTCGTTCAGGAAACGGGGTTTACCAATAATGCTGCAGCTGTGGCGGAAGGTGCTCTGAAGCCAAAATCAGACATTAAGTTTGAGTTGAAAAGTGCGCCGGTTCGTACCATTGCGCATTATTTTAAAGCGTCCCGTCAGATCCTGGACGATGCGCCCGGTCTGGCCAGTTATATCGATGGCCGTGCTCAGTATGGTCTTCGCTTTAAAGAGGAGCAGCAGTTGCTGAGCGGCGATGGCACCGGCGCGAATATCCTCGGTATTCTGCCGCAGGCAACAGAATTTGCTCCAGCGCTTACCCTGTCCAACGCCACGCCGATCGACCGTCTTCGCCTGGCTGTTCTGCAGGCCGTTCTTGCAGAATATCCGGCGTCTGGTTTTGTACTGAACCCTATTGACTGGGCAGGCATCGAGTTAACCAAAGATAACGAAGGCCGCTACATCATTGCGCAGCCGGTCAATGGTGGTGTTCCACGTATCTGGGGTCTTCCTGTTGTGGAAACTCAGGCTATGGCGCAGAACAACTTCCTGACTGGAGCCTTCAACATGGCTGCGCAAATCTTCGATCGCATGGATATCGAAGTGCTGCTCTCCACTGAGAACGAAGATGACTTTATTAAAAACATGGTCACCATTCGTGCGGAAGAGCGTCTGGCGTTAGCAGTTTATCGTCCGGAAGCATTTGTCACCGGTAATGTAACCGCTTCTGGCGGCTGACAATTCAGGGCCGCTTAGCGGCCCTCTCTTTCTGAGGAGATTGTGATGGCCAGAAAAAATGTGGATGAACCGTCTGTATCCGACGGTAAAAATGCGGCGCCAGAACCCACTGAGGCCGGGACTATTCAGGTTCAGCCTGTCCGGCGTTTTATGGATGGCGATATTTTCAGGACGCCCGCCGATGATCCTTTTCATGTCTCTCGCTTACGTGCTGCCGAGCTCAAAGGTAACGGGCTGGTGACGATAGTTGGTGAAGTCCCTGATAACAAAATGAACCGCGCCCTCGAAACCAAAGGGTAATGGTTATGACGGTAATCAACACTGAAACAGCCATGGAACATCTCAGGCTGGATGATGAAATCGATAAAACGATGGTGGAGGGGTATCTTGCCGCTGCGGAGGATGCTGCTATGCAGTTTCTTAACCGTCGCTTTTTTGCTGACCAGGCTGCTCTGGATAGTGCTGTTGAGAATGAAAGTGCCGGCGATCGTCCGCTTATCATCACGCCCTCCATTCAGAGCGCGGTTCTTCTTATAGTGGGCTGGTTGTATGAAAACCGCGGGGATGATCTGAGTCCTGATATCCCAGGACCCGCACGCTGGTTGCTGAATCCCTGGCGAATTCAAATGGGTGTTTAGCCGGAGGGGATGATGAAAATTGGACCAATGCGGCATCGGATCACCATCCGAAATTTTATTGCTACGCGAACACCGAGTGGTCAGCCGACAGAAGAGTGGTCTGACGGCGCCACTATCTGGGCAGAGGTAAAGGGAATCAGTGGACGAGAGAACCTGACAGCAGGAGCAGAAAGGGCAGATGCTACAGTTCGTGTCTGGGTTCGATATCGCAATGATATTTCGGCATCATCGCGGCTTCTTGTCCTGAACGGCCCCTACAAAGGAGTGACATTGAATGTCACCGGGCCTCCGGTGCCAGATAGCAAAGGTACCCGGCTGGAAATTCTCTGCAAACAGGGGACCGAAAAATGATTGATGTGAATCTGGATTTTTCCGGCTTAGAGGATATCGCCCGAGACCTGCAAATCCTCAGCAAAGCCGAAAACAACAAAGTCCTCCGGGACTCTACTCGGGCCGGGGCTGAAGTCCTCCGACAGGAAGTGATTGATCGGGCTCCTGAGCAAAGCGGAAAACTGAAGAAAAACGTTGTTGTCGTCACCCAGAAAAGCCGTCGCCGTGGGGAAATCGCATCGGGGGTGCATATTCGTGGCGTTAACCCGCGAACGGGGAACAGCGACAACACCATGAAGGCCAGCAACAAGCGGAATGCTTTCTACTGGCGCTTCGTGGAGCTGGGAACATCTACGGCCCCGGCACATCCTTTTGTTCGCCCCGCTTTTGATACCCGACAGGAAGAGGCCGCAAAGGTAGCGATGGAGAGAATGAACAAGGCGATCGATGAGGTGCTGGCGAAATGACAGAGGATGATATCTATACCCTGCTGTCGCCGCTGGCAGACGGGCGGGTTTATCCGTATGTGGTGCCGCTTGGCAGCGACGATTTACCCGCAGTGGCCGCTCCTTACATCATTTTCTCGATACCGACTGATGTTGCCGGGGATGTGTTCTGTGGGCAGGCCGAATCGACGCTGCACATTCAGGTAGACGTGTGGGCAGAAACTAACGATGAGGCCAGGGCGTTGCGGCTTGAGGCCCTTTCCCGGCTGGAAGTGCTTTCACCTACCGAAGTAACCAAAATCCCCGGCTACGACACTACAACCCACTTGCATCGGGCAACGCTTGAAATAACGGTCATTGCCTGACAGGAACCAATCCAATCTGACCGCCGCTGGCGGTTTTTTCATTTATGGAGGCTGCAATGTCAGCATTGTACGAACGCGCCCAAAAAACGGTAGTAATGATTACATCAGTGCCGGTCACTTCGGAAGAGCTGGCATCGGCGACCTGGCTCAACCTGAGTTGTACCATTAAACAGGCCAGTTTTACCGCTGGTCAGAAAAACGATATTGACGTGACAACGCTATGCTCCGAAGAAACGGAGAATATCAACGGACTCCCGGCACCGTCTGAGATGTCTCTCTCCGGTAACTTCTACCGCAACCCGGCGCAGGATACGCTGCGTACTGCTTACGATAATGACGGCGTATACGGCTTTAAGGTTGTGTTCCCTTCCGGGAATGGCTTCCTGTTCCGCGCCGAAGTTCGTCAGCATACCTGGGATTCACAGACCAACGGTGTTGTTGCTGCAACGTTCTCTCTGCGTCTGAAAGGTAAGCCCAGCAATATTGATTCGACAGGTATTCTGTCATTCATCAACGATCTTTCACCTTCGCTATCAGTAGCGGCAGGAAGCGCCCTGACAATGGGTGTGGTCATCCAGGGTGGCACTGCACCTTATACCTACGTCTGGAAAAAAGGTTCGTCAACCGTCAGCGGGCAGACCAGCGCAACGTTTAATAAGGCCAGTGCAGTTTCTGGTGATGCCGGTGTTTACTCCTGTGTAGTCACTGACTCTGCCACTCCGGCGAACGTTATCACCTCATCTGACTGCACCGTCACCATCAGTTAATGGAGCGCCGGGAAACCGGCGATAAACTTAATGTCAAAACAGAATCTTAAAGCGCTGGCGCTGGCCCCGATGGCGGGTTTTCGTAAAAAAGAAGTCACCGTTCCGGAATGGGAAAACGCCAAAGTTATCATTCGTGAACCATCGGCTGAGGCCTGGATTCGCTGGCAGGGGATTGCCAGCCCGGAACAACCAAAACTACCGGAAGGGCAGGAAGCGTCAGAGGTGCCAGAACTGACCCCTTCAGAACGCGCGTTCCGCACGATGCGGGCAGATGTCACACTCTTCATTGATATTCTGCTGGATACCGACCTGCAGTACGTTTTCACCGTCGATGATACCGAACAGGTTGAAGCAATTTATGGCCCTGTCCATTCCCGGTTGCTGAAACAGGCGCTTGATCTCATTCGTGATGCGGATGATGCCAAAGCAAAGTAAAAATGCCTGGCATGCAGTTCCTGATGGCGCTGGCGCTCCGGATGGGCCGCACGCTGGGCGAACTGCGACAAACCATGACGGTTGGCGAATTCAGAATGTGGGCTGAATTCGACCGTATCAGCCCGATCGGTGATATCCGTGGCGATATTCTCAATGCCCAGCTGGTTTCAGCGATGTACGGGGCGCAGGGCGGTAAAGTCACCATCGAAGATGCTCAACTCAAGTGGAGCACAGAAGAGGATGAGGTAATCGACAGTGGCGATCCATTTGCCGGATTAGAGGCCGCTTTGCTCGCGGCTTCTCAGTGACAATACATACGCGACGGTTTAGGATCCCCTACTGTGAACCACAAAGGGGGGATTATGAAGAAAATACTAATTATGATTGTTTGCATTCCTTTAATTAATGCATGCAAGCCATCTGAAAAAGATTTTATTTCTATTGGGGAAGCCGTTGTTAGAGAATCACTGAAAGATCCTGATAGCGCTAAGTTTGAATCTTTTTATCACAAGGTTGGCGACAATGATGGATACGTATGTGGGAATGTTAATGCAAGAAATTCTTATGGTGGATATACAGGAAGAAAAGAATACTTTGTATTTATAGAAACGGAAAGCGGTAAGCTTAAAAATAACGGGCCAGTAACCATCGTAAGTGATAGCGATAGTAACGCATTAGAAAAATATAAACTTTTCTGTCAATAAGTTAAATCCTCAAAAAGACCTCGCCTTAGCGAGGTCTTTTTATTTCAGGAGAAAAATAAATGGCAACCCTGCGTGAACTTATTATTAAGGTCTCAGCAAACTCTCAGTCATTTCAGACAGAGATCGCCCGCGCTTCACGCATGGGGCAGGATTATTATAAAACCATGCAGAATGGTGGTCGTCAGGCCGCAGTCGCAGCAAAGGAAAGCCAAAAGGCTCTTTCCGAATTAACGGATGGATTTGCTTCTGCTGGTCGGGCCGCCACGGCAGCAGCAGCTGCATTTGCTACTGGTAAATTAGTTCAAATTGCTGACCAGTGGAACTCCGTGAACGCAAGGCTTAAACAGGCCTCAGTTTCCTCAAACGATTTCACTCTATCTCAGACTCGTTTAATGGCGATCAGTCAAAGTACTGGTACGGCTTTTACCGATAACGCCAATCTATTTTCGCGTGCAGCTGCATCCATGCGTGAATTTGGCTACAGCTCAGATGAAGTAATCAAAATCACCGAAGCGGTATCAACAGGACTTAAACTATCCGGTGCTAGTTCTGAAGAGGCCGGCTCTGTTATTACCCAGTTTAGCCAGGCTCTTGCTCAAGGTGTTTTGCGTGGCGAGGAGTTTAATGCAGTTAACGAATCTGGGGATCGTGTTATCCGTGCCTTGGCTGCTGGTATGGGGGTTGCCCGAAAAGACCTTAAAGCAATGGCGGATCAGGGGCAACTCACGATAGATAAAGTCGTACCAGCTTTAATCAGTCAGTTAGGTGTGTTACAGGGGGAGTTTTCCTCGCTACCGCCGACAGTTTCCGGTTCAATGCAAAAAGTCACTAACTCCTTTATGGCATGGGTTGGTGGGGTGAACCAGGCGACTGGCGCGACAGATGCACTTTCTGGTGGCCTTGATGGGTTGGCAAAGACCCTGGATTCTCTTACATCATCCGCTGTCAGCGGAGCCCTCAGTGACGTAGCAGATAATATGTCACTGGTTACCACCGCAGCAGGTGGTCTGGTTGGGATTGGATTAGCACGGTATCTTGGCGGGATTGTTACCAGCGCAAGCAGTGCTACTGGCGCACTTATTTCAGCCGCAAAATCTGAGGTAGCTCTTGCAGTAGCCCAGGAAAAAGCCGCGCAATCTTCTGTTGCCGCCTCCCGCGCCGCAGTTTACCGGGCCCAGCAGGCCCTTCAAAGTGCGAAAAGTGCAGATATTCAGGCGGCTCAACAGGAGAGGGTTGCGGCCGCAGAATCAAGGGTTACCGCGGCACATGGGCGATTGACTACAGCACTTGCCACCGGGACAGCTACAGAAAAAGTACGAGCACGAACCGCTCTGGAGCGAGCTCAGGCCGGGCTTGTGGCTGCGAAAAATGCCGATGCACAGGCTGTTGCAGAAAGAAAATTGGCTGCAGCTCAGTCCGCTCTTAGTCGTAATATTGCAGGCCGGGTTTCTGCTCAAAATAACCTTAACAGCGTTACCTCTGTCGGTACCCGCTTAATGAGCGGCGCCCTTGGCCTGATCGGTGGTGTACCTGGGTTAGTTATGCTGGGTGCTGGAGCATGGTATGCAGTTTACCAAAGCCAGGAACAAGCAAGAAGATCAGCGCAGGAATACGCCAAAAATATTCAAGAGGTAAAAAATAATATCACATCAATGAGCTTGCCAGAATCATCTGATAATTTAGATAAAACACGCAAGTCACTTAATGAGCAAAATCGATTAGTATCAGAACAAATTAGTAAAATTAAATCATTAAAAGAAGAAATTTCCGGGTATCAGTATATTCTAGCAAATCCCGGCCCAACAACTAGCGGTGGTTTTATGATAAACCACTTAACTAGTATTGATGATGTAACAAAAGAATTATCTGCTTCAACTACTCAACTTTCTGTAGAGCAAGAAAGATTGAACGAGATGCAAAATCAGTCTAATTCCATACAGGATGTATTGGTTAGCCTAGAAAGGCGGCGAGCAGACCAACTTACAAGAATTTCTACTGCACAAGAACAAACCTATCAATCTCTTTTAATGATGAACGGTGAGCATAGTAGATTTAACCAATTGCTTGGATTAGGAAACCAGCTTTTAATGGAACGGCAGGGCTTAGTTAACGTTCCAATGCGGATGCCTCAGGCTGACTTAACATCACAACAAACGAATGCTCTTGAGAAAAGTCGCCGAGATTTAGCATTATCGAAACTTAAGGGCGAGGCAAAAGAGTTAGCCAGACTTGGTTTTGCCGCCGACGATTTGGGATTGACTAGTGATCCTCAACACCAGACAGGAAGGCAGGAATTAATTAATAATGGAATTGCTGAGTGGAGAAATAATGAATCCAATAAACCCGCCCGGAAAGCGCCTAAAAGCGAAGAATTAAAAGCCGCTGAGAAGACAGAAGATGTTTACAAGCGTCTTATTAAACAGCAGGAAGAACAAATTGCTTTGGGAAGCCAGAATACCGAACTGGCTAAAGTAAAATACCAGGTCACGCAGGGTGAGTTAGCCTCTCTTGAGCAAGCTAAAAAAGAAACCCTTCTGCACAATGCTGCGCTTATCGATCAGAAAAACATTGCTGAACAGTTAAAAACGTTCCGTGAGGGGCTCGCTGACAGCAACGCTGCTGCGCGTGATCGGGGGGATATTGATTTTCTTGGTGCCGGGATGGGGGATAAGGCCCGCGACCGCATGAAGGAAATGGCGGATATTCGTACTGATTTTCTCAAGCAGCAGCGGGACCTGCAGCGGGATTTCAGCAAAGGTCAGATTTCAGAAGACCTGTACAAACAGCAAACGGAAGCGCTACAGGCGGCGCTTACTGAACGGCTCCAGATTCAGGAGGACTACTACAAGAAAACCGATGAACAGCAGTCAGACTGGCGGGCTGGGATCAGCGATTCACTGATGAACTACGCCGATCAGGCTGCTGACCTTAGTTCAATGGCAGCATCAGCGACCAGCGAGATTCTCAATAACACCACGAACTCCATTTCCAACAACCTGACCAGTGTCCTGACTGGTGCGACTTCGTTCAAAGATGGGATGTCGAATATCTTCAGCTCTCTGGGTGAAACGGTGATTAAGACGCTGATCCAGATGGCAACACAGGCGTTAATTACCAAAGCGATTATGGCGTCGTTCGGCGGTGGTGCTGGTGGGATGTTCGGTAGTCTTTTTGGTGGGGCAAGTGGAGCTGCAAGTAGTGGAACTGCATTGCAAAGCTTCGGATCGTCTTTTGCCTTTAATGCCCTCGGTGGTGTCTACGATTCGCCTTCACTTTCCGCATACAGCGGCGGTGTATACAGCACTCCGCAGTATTTTGCCTTTGCGAAAGGTGCGGGCGTGTTTGGTGAAGCTGGTCCGGAAGCAATTATGCCGCTGACCCGTGGCGCTGATGGTTCGCTGGGGGTTAAAGCTGTAGGGCGGGAATCGCCGGCGGTACAGAACGCTGCGAGGCAGCAGCAGGAAAGACAACTTCTTTCAACTGGTGACATCAACGTCAATTACCACCTCACTGGTAAACCGGATGATGTAATGATGCAGACATTGGATGTCCACGGCCGCCGCCTGGCTAAACAGATAAAATCTGAACTGACGAGCGACGTAAACAATCCTCAAAATGCCTTCGGTAGAGCACTTTACTCCAACCTTCAGCCCAAAAAACCACGATAACCTGCCCGGAGGGAATATTCATGGCAGATATTTTCTACCCGGATGAATACCTGCCCATGCCGCTTATGGACGGGTACGGGTTTAAGCCCATATCACCTTTACTGCGAACGGAGATGACGTCCGGTCGCGCTCAACAACGAAGGCGATATACCTCAACACCCACCCAGGCATCGGTTAAATGGATTTTTAAAACTGATGCTCTGGCGCAGGTGTTTGAGGCGTTTTTCAGGGATGCGCTTAAAGATGGCCAGTCCTGGTTCTATCTGAAACTCCAGACTCCAATCGGGGTAAAGCCCTATAAAGCCAGGTTCGTGGATATTTACGAAGGGCCGACGCTGGTCGCGCCAAAATACTGGCAGTACAGCGCAACGCTGGAATTATGGGAGCGCCCGTTACCGCCTTCAGGCTGGGGAAATTACCCGGAATGGCTGGCGGGCCAGTCGTTACTGGATATTGCGCTAAACAGAGAGTGGCCGAAGCATGACAATTCTTGAGCGACTATATGCCAGCAGCGGATCGGAGGTTATTCACGATACGTTGCAGATATCGGCAGGCGATGATAACTACTGGCTAACCAGTGGCTGGGATGACGTCTCAGTGACGCTGGAAAATGGTCAGCCGGCGACGTTTGAAGCCAGCGCGATAGATATCGCTTTACCAGCCAGGAACGCCGACGGGACACAGGATTTAAAGTTTGCTATCAGCAATATTGACGGAAGGGTTTCTGAGGCGATCGATAAAATCCTGGATGAAATGAAATCAGCCACGCTGACATTTCGGCGGTACATTTCATCCGATCTGTCTTCCCCGGCATCATCACCGTATACGCTCGATATCAAATCCGGCTCATGGACCCCGACAGCAGTGCAGGTCACGGCGGGCTATATGAATATCCTCAAAACAGCCTGGCCCCGTAAACGTTATAACCTCGCCGAGCATCCGGGCTTACGTTACTAACCTGAGGCAAATATGTTTAATCCTGATAAATACCGTTCTGTTAAATGGCAGAAGGGCGGTAGAGCCTACCCGCTACTCGACTGCTTCGGCATTGTGAATGAAATACGCAGCGACCTGGGGCTACCTGAATGGCCGGATTTTGCAGGTGTGACTAAAGACGGGGGAGGCCTCGACCGGGAGGCGAGAAAGTTGATGCTTTCCCTGCAACGCTGCGAGCCCTGCGAAGGTACTGGCGTGGCCTGCTATTCCGGCTCAACGGTTACGCATGTCGGGATCGTTGTCATGCTCGATAACCAGCTGCAGGTCGCGGAATGTAATCCAGGCTCGGGGGTTACGTTTCTGCCACTGGCGCGATTCATACGAAGGTTTAACCGCGTGGAGTTCTGGCAATGACGATAAAGTTTTTTCCGTCCCGGTTGCCGGGTGAACCCCTGGAGACGCACGAACATGGCGCGATGACCCTGCATGAGTGGATGGCCAGGAATGTCCCGAGCTACTCGAAGGACAGAAAGCATCCTGTTGCGGTCGAACTGGACGGCCGGGCTGTTCCACCTGCGGAATGGCCACTATGTTTGCTGCGGCCAGACAGCGATGTGCGGATTTACCCGATCCCGTATGGAACCGGCCTTGAAATCGCCGTGTGGGTATCGGTTGCCGTATCTATTGCCTCTACGGCCTATGCGCTGTTTTTCGCCCCGAAACCAGAGCTGGGCGGGTTTTCGTCAGGCAATTCAGCATCACTGGACCTGAACCCGGCAAAAGCGAATACAGCTAAGCTTGGCGATCCTGTTCGTGAGGTATTCGGAAGAAACAGAATTTATCCGGATTACCTGGTGCAGCCGGTCACTCGCTTTGACCCCAATGATCCGACCCGGATGACGGTCGAAATGTTTGTGTGCCTCGGTTATGGACGTTTCTCTTATACCGGCGGTGATTTTCGGGTGGGTGAAACTCCTGCTCTGCCGTTAGGCGGTGGCTTTTCTTATACCAGCTATGGTCCGGGCGATAACGTGGCGGGGGACCGTCGCAGCGAGGTCTGGTTCAACAGTACAGAAGTTGGCGGGACATCAAGCGGGTCAGGTCTGGATATGGCTCAGACTGCCCCTGAAGCCAGTGATATCGTTGCTGATGCCATGACCGTCAGCGGCGCCTCAGTCTCGTTTTCAGGTCTCGATGTCGATGATGACAACGATGATGATGAAGATGAGAACAAGCTGCCTCCTGGCTGGATTGAGGGTGCAATTGTCACTCTGAAAGCGCCGGTGAATTATCAGGTATCGATTGAGGATGGTTTTAACGTTCTGACAGGTGACGCCGTCGAAGAAGTGGCGCCATATAATGGTATGCCTGTAACGCTGACGTTTAGCGGTACCGATTATGATCTGCAGATTGCCACGTATACCCCTCACCAGGACGCCGTTCCTGGAACGGGTGGATCGACTGCAGCATTGCGCGCCAGTGCGTCGCCAGCCACGTATGATTTTACGACAACCAGCCAGACGTTTGCTCTGACCTGGCAGGGCGTCACCTATACCCTGTCCCTGGTTGCTGACTACGGCACAATGTCCGGTTTACTGGCGGTGATTAACAGCGGGCTCACCGGATCGGGGTTGATTGCTCAGGATGACGGCGGCGTGATTCGTATCGTGGAAATCTCCAGCCCGTGGCGTGGCGGTTCCATTACGTCATCATTCCTGCCCGCGTCAGTTTTTGGAGACAGCCCTGTGTTTACTGCCGGTACAGCATCCAGTGGCGGAAGCCCGGCGGTCACAGCCAGTGTCAGGCTGGCATATGATTCCGGTACCGCATTTTCTGGCCTGCCGGACGGCACGCAGCGGATTTCCCTGGCTCACCGTGGCAACGAATACCAGATAGCGTCGACTGACGGACCGTCTGCGACCGTACAGAGAGTGGTCAATGGTGTCGTTGATAATACCTGGGCAGGTTTCCTCACCCGTACCGTCGTGGATTTTTCCGCATCTGGTATTAACGATAATGAAACCTGGCTGGGTCCATTTCTGGCCTGCCCGCAAAACGAGGTTATTGATGCCTTTGAAATCAACTTTGCTTTCCCAAACGGAATTTGCGGATTCCAGAACAACGGGAATAAGCGGGTTCGCCATGTCGAGTATGAAATCCAGTACCGCATTTATGGTTCCGGATCAGGATGGACGAGTAAGCAGGGGGTATACGCGCTTAAAAACGTTAATGGCCTCGGTTTTACAGAGCGTTTTGATCTGTCTTCTCCCGGGCTGGTGGAGGTTCGATGCCGCCGCCGCAACGAGCAGGGGAGCAACAACGCGAGAGACAGCATGTTCTGGCAGGCGCTCAGAGGTCGTTTGCTTTCCCGTCCGACCTCATACGCAGGGATATCAACAATAGGGATCACGGTTGAAACCGGCGGCCAGCTGGCGGCGCAGTCAGACAAGCGTGTGAGTGTTGTCGCGACGCGAAACTATGATGGCGGTGGTGACAGGACAATCAGCGGGGCATTCCTGCATCTGGCCCGCAGTCTGGGTTATCGCGACGATCAGATCGACATTTCCACAATCAACATGCTTGAGGCTAATTACTGGACGCCACGAGGCGAGTATTTTGACCATCAGGCAAGCAGTGACAGCACGTCCGCAAAGGATATTTTCGACAAGATTGCTGAAGCAGGCATGGGGTATTTTCTGCTGTCTGACGGCTTACTTTCCGTCGGGCGTGAAGGGGTCAAAAGCTGGACCGGAATCATCACTCCCCAGGATACAGTCGAGGAAATGCAGACATCATTCAGGGTGCCTTCGGAGGACGATTTTGATGGCGTGGATGTGAAATACATCAATCCCGTTACCTGGGCGGAGGAGACCGTACAGTGCCGGACGCCTGAAAATCCGTTCCCCCGGAAAACGGAGGCTTACACCATCGATGTCGTCATGACAGCGGATCGTGCCTGGCGTATCGGGATGCGCCGGTTAATGAAATATCTCCATCAACGCCGGACGTATACGGCTACAACTGCAATGCTGGGATGGTGCCATGATTTTGGTGACCACATCATTTTGTCAGATGATATTCGAACCGGGAAAACCCAAAGTTGCCTGATTGACGCAATGACATACGACTTTCAGGAAATAACGCTACATGTTACCGAGCCTCTGGACTGGAGCTACACAAATCCCCGGTGCTGGATACAGTTTCAGAACAGTCGTCCATCGTCACGGATGCTGACGCCGCAGCGGATAGATGATTTCACTCTTACCATACCTTACAACGACGATCTGCACCCGGAAGACTGGATTATGGACGACCCTGATATTGATCCACCGCGTTTGCTGTTCTGCGACAGTGAAAAAGGTGCCCGGCATGGGATAGTCCAGGAGGTTGCCCCCTCCGGTGACAGCAACTGTCAGATTACCGCGCCGGAATATAAAGAAATTTTCTACGCCTACGACGACGCCACATACCCCGGCGACGCCGCTTAATACCCCATAAAAACCCCTTATTAACTCTTTTCGCTCAAACCCTCGTTTGCGCGAACGCCTTTTTTTGGAGCAAAAAAACATGGCCTTTAATCCTCCTCTGGGGAGCACTTCTCCTGCGGTGCTGCTCGATAACGCCGAGCGACTGGATAAGCTGGTGAATGGCCCCGCTGCTGATGTTCCTGACCGCGGTGGAGATTCGCTTTATTCATGGCGCCAGATCATGGCCAAATTTGATGATGTTATTGCATCGATGGATACCGGGAGTTTTACTTTTGCTGACGAAGCTTCTGGCCTCGCCGGTACAACAGATGGTCAATTTTTCAGAGTTATTCAAAACGGATCATTTATTTACTACCGAAATGTTGGCGGGGTTGCCCATGCCGTTTACTGGTATCCGGACGGACGGATTGTTATCGCCCAGGAGCTGAAAGACAACGTCATATATACTCAGCCAAACCTGTTCGCCAACAATGTGTCTGACGTTACCGTGCTTCCGCCCCGTAAAACTGGTTCGGCAGTGCCGACGATCAGCACATATAATGGACTCCCCTGTTACAGTCTGATCAAGGCGGCGGGTTCGGATAATGAGGCTCCTCTGTGGTTGGGAGGCCATGAACGCAGTAGTTTTCCTGGCGGATATATCTCGGCAGGAATGGCCGTTATCTATGCAGATGCATCAACGGGCGTTGCTTCTGTCAGGGTATTGCTGGTGCAGCATGACGCAGCCGGGAATGAAATTACAGCAGCCAGAGTGGAATCGACTGTGACTGTTAGCTCGCAGATCACCAGTACCATCTTCGCTAAATTCTCAGCCGTTCCGCTTCACGTCGATTGTGCAAATGTCTGGCTTTATCTTGGAGTTCAGTCGGGAGGACAGGCGCGCCGTGAGGTGAAGTTTACTAATCTGTTACTGTGTGATGGTCCAGTTTCCGCCTTTCGCCGTATCCCCCTGAAGGCAGCTACCGAATCACAGGCTATCCATGGTACAGATACCACTACGTTCCTTAACCCGCAAACTGCAGCCCGCGTCACAGACCAGAAGATGCTCGGAGGGATGGCACAAAACCTGATGCCTTATCCGACATTTGAATCATTTGCAGAAAACTCCACTCCGGCAGGCTGGATTAATGCCATTGTTGTATCTGTTGGAAACAGAAAGTGCCTGCGCACACCAGCTGCCACATCTGCAATCGCATCTGATGGGCCGCTCATTGACGTATCTGCTTTATCCGGAAAACATATTTCTGTCGCAATGGATATTGTCAGAAAGATTGGTGATCAGGGGATTGACTCTGTTTACGGCCAGAATAACCTCAGGGCGCGTTTAGTTGCCTACACCGCCGATGGCACAGAAATAGCTAACGCGTGGACAGGTGTTGCCGGTAACGACGATACCAGCGGCACGGTCGTGGAAGAGAAATATTATACCCGTAATATTCCTCGTTCTGATATCAGTGAACCTTATCGCTTAAACCTGGCGCGCAATATTCTGGTTCCGGCGAATGCGGCGACTATTCGAATTACAATTCGTGCAGAAAACAACGGTTCGACCCCGGCTCCTTTTGTCTACATCGATAATTTTGTCTTTGTCAATGCGCCGGATGCCATCATGTTTCCCGCAAAGCTGGCCCGCACGGCAGCCTACACGGGCGGTAATAATATTAACTTTATTACCGAAGCGATGGCAGCCCAGGTGGCGAAAAGCAAATCTTTCTGGAATGACCTCCCAAACTGGTTCCCGGACAGCCAGTTAAAGAATGCTTCCGAGGGGGCCGCGGTTGCCGGGTGGGACAATAACGCAAAAGCGGTACTCAAGAACGGTTACATGACCGTTGAACAGCCCCCGGCCAATACAGTTACCGCTGTCGGGCCAAACCTCTTGCCGGGAATACCCGTCTCTGTATCTAAGTTTCCGTCCGGGTATTTTTCCGCTTCGGTAGACATTATCGAGAAAATTGGAGACCAGGGAGCGCAATCCAACGGCCAGAACAACCTGCGTGTCCGTATCTGGGCCCGCGATGCCAGCGGTAATTTGATTAACACAGCATGGACCGGGGTCGCAGGAAACGATGATGCTGCATTTTCAACGGGGCCGCAGTATTACACTCGCTATGTACCACGCAGCAGTATTACATCGCGTACCCGGTTAATTATCGCGGAAAATATCCCGGTACCGAATGGGGCGGCATACCTTATATTCAACGTTCGCGCTGAAGGGGCGACAGGTGCGCCGTGCCCTCAGATGTATCTGACGAACTTCTCGCTTCGCAACGGTGCGGATGCAACATGGACTTCTGAGACTCTGTCCGGTGCTGGCAGTTCTGCAGTATCCTCCGTTTTTATTTCTCCCACGGGGTCTGACTCAAATACAGGCACTTCGCTGTCATCACCAATGAAAACGCTGGCCGCTGCTGTAGCCAAAATCGGGGGTACTGGTAACGTTTATGTCGCTGCAGGCAACTATGCACTTTCTGATTTCCAGGTGTCATTCTCTGCTGTCAATCGCGTACATATCGAAGGGATTACGACCCCGGCCTTTGAATATCCGGTCATCAGGGGAGGAACCAGGCTGACAAGTATCACCAAACTACCTGGTTATAACCGTATCTACTCTGCGCCCCTGACGGGGTTTGCTACTGGTACACACCCGTCATGGTTATGGATCGACGATATGCCTGACGCTGACACGCTGGAGCAGCCGGAAAATTACTTGCCAGTGATGCGCGGGCGTGCAAATCGTCTGGAGTGTACGAAAATCTGGCTGGCCGATACTGTACGTAACGCTATTAACCAGACCGTACCGGTTTCATGGGATAAGTCAGTGGCACTGACAGAACTGGATGTCAGTAACTCAGCTAAATGTGTATGGATTGAAGCTGAGGGTATTATCTATTTCACGCTTCCTGGGGGTGGCGATCCAATCTTATCTGGTCGAACTATATATGCTGCGACAACGGTGCAGGGTATTTTCACGGGTTCTGAAACTCAGTTCAATGGCAGAGGTGCAGTTTCAATCACCGGCATACACTTACGTTACGCGCGCATGGGAACGTGGGCTTTTCGTGAAACGGCACTTAATGATGTGTGGGTTCTGGGAGCGGCGGAAAACTGCTTTGATATTGGTAACTGGACAATAGCCACTAACTGTAAAGCCGGTGGTGCTGGCTCGCGAAACTTTCTTGGAACATATGACGGGTTCAATCAGCACAACTTTTCAGTTTTTACGCACTTTGGCTGCTGGGCGACTGATTGTCTTGATGACGGATGGTCAAGTCATGAAAACTGTACCGAAATGGGCTTTGCTCCCGTTGCAACGTTTAACCTGGGTTCCGGACTTACCCCGGCTTATGGTGCTGAAGCTTTTTATGTAAACCCGTTCACCCGTGGTAATGCACTTCAACAGCGGAAAGTTAACAGCAAATCGGCAGGTATAGAGTCTCACCAGAGCCCAATATCCACTGATCCTGGCGTAGCAACGATGGTCGTGGTGCATAACGGTATATCAGAGGGGGATTATAACGGTTACGTTTCCGGTGATACGTTCAGTACGCCTGCCGCAGCCTGTCTGGTTGCATACAATTGCAAAGCAATTAATCCTGCAAATTATGGGTTTCGGTGTACAAAAATTGTCGATTGCAGTCACGGCGGCTCAGGAAATGCCAGACATCCGTCAACGAAAAAAGTTGTAGCGACTACATTAATCACCGGGTGAGGATAAATGAGGCTGTCACATCCAGGCAGCCTCATTGCCTTTTAGCTAATCGCTATTACGTTTGACAGCATGTTTTTAAATGTGGAATACATTCTTGATTTTTCTTCAGTCGCGAGGTTCACGCCTGACCACAGTCCCCAGGCTGATTCCTGTATCGGCCCGTTCAATCCGCCCGTCGCAATTGAAATATCATACCCGATACCCAAACGGATCGTTGATGTCGGAATGGCCCTTGTAGTGAATGCCGCCAGTGGTGCGCTGACCAGAGCACCCTCTCTGAACATGTGAAGCTGAACGCCGGCAGCTGAATAGTCCGCAACCAGTAGCATAAACTTTGTCAGATCTGCGGTAGTAAGGTTCAGAGATGATGTCGCCACGCCTGTGGTCGTGCTGCCAATAGCCCTGACCGTCAGGTTTACCGGGTCAATAACGAAGGTATCCCCCTGAGGCACTGGTGGCGTGCCATTCCCTCCATGATATGACCCGATTGCCAGCGACCGCAGCGAGCCGCCAATTACCGGTTTAACCAGCGCCATCATGGTTTTTATCGGTGTATCTGCAATTCCCGTATCGTACCCTGCGTTATAACCATTCAGCGTCTGATAACCATCCCCCATAACCGGCGAGCCGATTTTTGTCGGCGCCGCCCCGGCCAGCATGGTTACCCCGTCAGCATTCAGTAGCCCAATATTGGCGACCGTCGGTTGAGGGTAGATACTGCCTATAATATTGGCCGGGTCCCAGCCGGAACCATCCACGATAAAACCTAATTTTGCGACCATGTGTGCCTCTTAGTTCAGTGTAATTTCTTCAACAATTGCATAGTTATCCATGCGATACGCCACGCCATTCGGATCGAATTTGATAGTGTCGCCCTGGCTATCGCGCAGGCAGCAGCGCGGGCCGTTAGTTCTGCTCGGGAGTGTTCCAGTCGTGCCGCCGGTAAAACCAAGGCGCAGTTTAGAGCCGGATGGAATGCCTCCGGATGCACGGACGCGCAAGCGGTTGAGGTGTACCGAAACCTCTGTCAGCGTTAGCGCATTTCCAGACGGGTCTACGGCAGACACCCCGTAATTCCCCGGATCGGTGACAATGCTGGTATCCAGCACCAGTTTGCCAACCGGGTCGTACCAGATGTTTGCTATGCCTCCCTGAAGAGAAACGTCCTGCGACCACAGCGGCTCGAACTTCTTACCTGTCAGCATTTCCTGCTCAATGGCCAGGCCGAACCTGTATCCACACATTTTCGAATCAAATCCCAACAGGTGCGCTGTATCGTAGTAGTCATACATGTACATGGGCTGTACCAGCCTGACGTCATCGCGGCTCCGGGCAAGTTTTAACAATGCAAGGGGGATGGTTGGATAACTGGTATTTGGCGTGCGGTTTTTCCAGCTGTTGAACTGATAGATAAACCACGGGAGTGACTCTGTTTTCCCTGTCACGTCGCTGGCAAAGCCATTGACGGCCGCAATCATTTTGTCAAAGCTGTCGAGGTAGACGTCTTCTGTTGTCCCTGCGGTCTGGTCACTTTCATTCCCCATATAAATCATTGCATGGGGTGAGTAGGTAAGTCCCAGCTCATTGGCACGCGCTTTACCATATGTCATGTCATCGATGATGCGCTGCATGTAGAGGCCAGGATTCTGGCGCAGCTGGGCTATGGTTTTACTTCCCTGTGCCGGAACAGAACCCAGAATTTTTACGTCACCTGACGCGTACCCATCGGCTTCAGCAGACAGGCGGTCAAATATCGCAGTAATGGCCCCGCCCAAAGGTGTTTCATAGCCAACACCATCCCCCGTATCATGTGTGGTTTCGATATATGGAAGCAGGCTGGCATGATTCTCAGCAGACGTTCCTGAACCCTCTTGCGCCCTGACGCCACCATTAAAACGGTAGGCATTGGGAATGGCAGTAATGGTCTGGAGTGGCATTGAATTGATACCTGCCATCAACGACTGTCCAAAGCCGATGATGTGGTTTACATCTGTCAGTCTTTTGGCGAGAGGTTTTTTATCAACGGGCAGTGAGTCCGATTCGATAGAGCCAGCGATAAGCCTTTTCACTTTTATCGTGCCTGTCTCAACGCTTCCATCGGTTTTCCCGCCGTGTGTAACTCGCCCGTAATCATCCATCCAGCCCCACAGAAAACCCTCTGGTAATACGCCTGTGGTTTTCCCCCCACCATGAAAAACGATGTCACCAAGCAGTTTTCCGATACTGGCAACCAGTGCCTGTAACTTGCCAGCAGCAAAAGTACCGTCGTCTTTCAGGCCAACAGCTGCGCTGCCGAACAAACTCATCAGCGCCCATTCAAATCCAGGAGGGATATTTGAGGTCATCTCAGCCCCGCTCGCCAGCTTCATTGATTCCGTCGTCAATGACTTGATATCAGCTGACACAAACGCTGCGAGGTTCGCGATCATCTTCCCGAAGTTCAGGGCACCAGAGGAGTCAATACCACCGACATACTGCCCCTGTGTATTTGAAAAAATAGCATCAAACCCGGCCACACCACTGGTACTGAACATGGAGTTAAAGAGGTAGAGAAAGTCAAAAAAGCGCTGAGCGCCCAGCAGCCATGCAACCTCCTGAGCAACACCATTCGCATTAACAAAATATCGAAAGGCCACAGGCGATTCGGTCCCTTGCGGTGTACGGAAATATTGCCCGTTTGTTGTGCCTGCTATCCCGGATGGCTCATCCGGAAACGTTGAGTTGGAGGTATCAAGCGACGCGAGCACGCTTTCAATATCAGCAGTGATCCCGCGCCAGGTAGGAAGAGGCTCTCCGCTGCGGTCATCCACCGTGGATTGTTCACCATTCACCAGCTCATCGAGCCGTTTGGCGTTATCGAGCAGCACCGCCGGAGAAGTACTCCCCAGCGCCGGGTCAAATCCAGCCATGTTTTTTGCTCCAAAAAAGGCGTTCGCGCAAACGAGGGTTTGAGCGAAAGACCGGAGCTTTTTACAATCAGCTATTTCAAAGGGTTACATCATGCTGATTGGTTATGCCAGGGTCTCAACAGTGGACCAAAACCTCGATTTACAGAAAAATGCGCTGATCCGCGCAGAATGTGAGCTGATTTTTGAAGATAAATCGAGCGGTAAAAACACGAAGCGGCCAGGTTTAAAGAAGGCCCTAAAGCGCCTCAAAAAAGGGGATACGCTGGTTGTTTGGAAGCTGGATCGATTAGGTCGACGAATGTGGGATTTGATTAAGCTGGTGGGGGAGCTGCAGGAGAAGGGGATTTACTTTCGTAGTCTCACAGACAGTTTTGATACCGGAACGCCTGCTGGCCGGTTCGTCTTCCATGTTATGGGAGCACTGGCTGAAATGGAGAGAGAGCTAAACATCGAACGTACTCGCGCAGGTCTGGCCGCAGCTCGCGAACGTGGAAGGATTGGCGGTCGTCGTAAAATCATGACCCGCACTATCATCAATCGGGCGGAAGAAATGTTAATCGCTGGCGCGACCCGGCAGCAGGTGGCGGATGTCATCGGGGTAGGGGTAAAGACTATTTATAAATATTTTCCGGCTGGCTAAGTTTGCTCACCTGCGAACCGTATGCAAGAGCCCGCAGGTGAGCAATTTGCTATGGAGGCAGTGCCATAGCTGAAAAATTTTATCCTCGCATTGTTCGCAAAACCATCAAACAGTTCAGCACTAAAAGCACTTTAAGACTTACCTTACTCATTACATCAATGCGTTACGTCAATGACGAGAATTGATAGCCGGAATCTATATTGATATGTGGCTGGGTTAAATCTACTGTATATATAAACAGTATTTATGTGAGCGAGTCTATCATGCAGTTCTACACGCCCGTCGAGTTACGTAAAATCATCCTTATTCCGTTGTACAGTGACCTCGTGCAGTGCGGATTTCCCAGTCCAGCGCAGGATTATGTTGAGCAACGCATCGACCTGAACGAGTTGCTAGTTAACCACCCCAGCGCGACATATTTTGTCAAAGCTGCAGGCGATAGCATGAAAGATGCGGGCATTGGCGAGGGGGATTTACTGGTCGTGGATAGTTCAAGAACCGCAGTTCATGGTGATATTGTGATTGCCGCGGTGGACGGGGAATTCACTGTTAAGAAACTGCAGCTGCATCCGCGGGTTCAGCTTAACCCAATGAACCCTGCATATTCGCCGATAGTTGTGGGTAGCGAGGACACTCTCGATGTGTTCGGGGTCGTTACTTACATCATCAAATCGGCTGGCTGAGATGTTTGCGCTTTGCGATGTGAACTCCTTTTACGCATCGTGCGAAACTGTATTCAGGCCAGATCTGAAAGGGCTGCCAGTAGTCGTCCTTTCCAATAACGACGGGTGTGTGATTGCTCGTTCCGCTGAGGCGAAGCCCTTAGTCAAAATGGGGGAGCCGTACTTCAAACAAAAGGACATGTTTCGCCGGCACGGCATTATCGCATTTAGTAGCAACTATGAGCTCTATGCCGATATGTCTAATCGTGTGATGACGACACTGGAGGAGCTCTCTCCACGATGCGAAATTTACAGCATCGATGAAGCTTTTTGCGACCTGACAGGAGTTCGTAACTGCCGCGACCTAACCGACTTTGGCCGGGAAATTCGTGAGACAGTTCTACGCAGGACGCATCTCACGGTCGGCGTCGGCATAGCCCAGACAAAAACGCTGGCAAAGCTGGCCAACCATGCAGCGAAACAGTGGCAGCGGCAGACCGGAGGCGTAGTTGATTTGTCGAATCTGGAACGACAGAGGAAGCTGATGTCTTTGCTGCCGGTGGAAGAGGTCTGGGGGGTAGGGCGCCGTATTAGTAAAAAGCTGGAGTATATGGGGATAGACACGGTACTCAAGTTAGCCGACACGGATATTCGTTTTATCCGCAAGCATTTTAACGTCGTGCTGGAAAGAACTGTGCGTGAGTTGCGCGGTGAGCCTTGTCTTGGGTTGGAGGAGTTCGCGCCGGTAAAACAGGAAATCGTGTGCAGCCGTTCGTTCGGCGGTCGTATCACGGAATACCATGAGATGAGGCAGGCGATATGCAGCTATGCGTCGCGCGCAGCGGAGAAACTCCGTGGCGAGCATCAGTATTGCCGTTTTATCTCTGCATTCGTCAAAACGAGTCCGTTTGCGTTGAACGAGCCGTACTATGGGAACAGCGCATCGGTAAAGCTGCTTACGCCAAGCCAGGACAGCAGAGACATTATTACCGCAGCGACGAAATGCCTCGACGCGATATGGCGAGACGGACATCGCTATCAGAAAGCAGGCGTGATGCTAGGGGATTTCTACAGCCAGGGAGTGGCCCAGCTAAACCTGTTTGATGATAACGCACCGCGGCAGAACAGCGAGAAACTGATGGAGGTTCTTGACCATCTCAACGCGAAGGATGGCAGGGGGACGCTCTATTTTGCAGGGCAGGGAATCCAGGCCGCATGGCAGATGAAGCGAGAAATGCTTTCGCCTCGCTACACAACGAGATATAGCGATTTGCTGAAGGTCAAGTGATCGGCTCTATTAATTCCGGCCCCTGATTCTTAACGTTACCCACCGCGCGGGATACAGGGTGCCAGGTGAAATGGTCCGCTGACACAGCGCCATCAGCAATTATTTCCTCCGCCTCTTTCCCTCCGGTATCCTGCCGTATCCATTCGCGCGCAGCTTCCGGCACTAACACTAACGGCCGGCGGTCATGAATATCGACGAGACCCTGGTCGGCCGCAGCGGTCACTATCAAAAATCCTTCAGCTTCATCGCCGCGTTCAAACGGTACGCTGCCGATAGCCGCCATAAAAATCGGCTGACCATCCTTACGATGGATGAAATAGGGCTGCTTCTTGTCACCTTCACGCTTCCACTCAAACCAGCCATCCGCAAAACAGATCGCCCGGCCATGTTGCCATAGTGGCTTAAACATTCTGCTTGTCGCCGCGGTTTCTACGCGAGCGTTAATGAGCGCTGGCTTATCCCACCACCCTGGCGCGTAACCCCAATGGACCGGATCGAGGTGCAGTTCTTCATTGCGTTCGCTCAGCAACAGAACCTTGGTGCCGGGGGCGACGTTGTAGCGTCCTATTGGCTCTGGATCAAAGGCGATATCTCGCTCGGCCTCTTCAGCCAGATAAGCCAGGTATTCTTCACGGGTTTGTGATTGGGCAAATCGTCCGCACATGGTTACCTCCAGTCTTCAGACTGAAAGTATAGAAGACAGAAAATTGAGCATTTCTGAGGGAGGAAAATAACCCCGGAGAAGTTGTTATTGATGGGGTTTCTCCCCGGCTTCACCCCACTAACTCCCCGCTCGAAAAACAGCATTAAAAGGCTGGTTTTACTGGGGTTATTTGGTCGGCACGAGAGGATTTGAACCTCCGCCCCCCGACACACCATGATGGTTATGATAGACCGTAGTATTTTTTCAGAGCAGCGGTTGCTGCTTGAGTTGCAGCAGCTATTCCTATGCCCAAAGTACCATGGGCAGCTTTACTCGCAATATTTGCCAACCATTTACTAACAGATTGACCATATTCACCACGTTTGTTAGCTATCGGGCCATCTTCACCAATAGCAATTTCTAAATCGTTAACATCAGATTTAGGGAAACCCTGAGATGAGAGATACTCTTTTAATGAGTCAGTGTCATTTTTTAAGACGTGGTTATTCACAGAAAATGAGTTTTCATCTCCGAAGTTTATGACGGTATTGTCTCCAAAAATTGAGTTATGGAACAATGAAGACGTGTCGATATTTTTAAGTTTTTCTGTCATATTTTTCTCATCTGGTATTTCAGAAACTTGATCAGAAAGCTCAAGTATAAAATCAAGTAGCCGTGACCTGACCTGAGTTAAGATGGAAGTGAAGTTATGTAGCGCGATCTCCTTATAACAGCGTGTTAACTCATAGTCTCTATCGATGTTTTTGCAATATTTAATTAACGCGTAATCTAAAGGAATTGGCTGCTGAAGAGCATGGCTATCACCGGCATTGGTTACTAGGTCTTCGATTTGACTGATTGAAAGCCTTACTTCACTAATTGTAGCATCTTTATAATCATCTTCACTTAGATAGCCAATCGGTAACGGAAAAGCTCTATATAGACGAACGGCGTTGTTCAGATCTGCAAGAATTCTTGTACCAACAATTCTATAATCGGGAAGGGAAACTGAATCTGGATAACCATTTATTTCATGGTTTACCCATGCAGCAAGCTCCTTTTTCCCGATAGAGAAAAGAAGGATCTTCGTTTTTATGAGAGCATTTGTTGTGCCTTCATCACCAGTACTTAGTATCTGAATGATTTCTTGCAGTTGGTTCATATGTCTTACCCCATAAAAAAAGCCCGCATTAGCGGGCTTCTGTGTCATCAAAGAGCCGCGGCTCCTTTGCGTATCCTTTTTTGTCCCCTCACCGTCTGGTCGGTGTCCTGCTGAGACTGCTAACTTCCTGTTATTGCTAGTGATGTCCTATCACTGTCCAATCATGATTGGTGGAGCTGGCGGGAGTTGAACCCGCGTCCGAAATTCCTACATCCTCGGTACTACATGCTTAGTCTGTCTTTACATTCGCCTGGCACCTGCGGACGGACACGCCACTACCAGACTAGCCTGATTAGTTTTAACGCTTCAACCCCAGGCAGGGCTTCCACGCGATCTCTTTTGGGTTTGACCTCTCTTTGATCCCCGTCTTAAGAGCGGAAGCTAGGGAGAGAGGGCTCAGAGCAGGTTATTAAGCTGCTAAAGCGTAGTTTTCGTCGTTTGCGACTATTTTTTTGCGGCTTTTTACGAGGCCAACCGCCCCTCGGCATGCACCTTGGGTTTCGCAAATCCCGTCGAATCCAGAATCAGCCCCAATGTGTACGGTGAGTATAACAGATTTATGAATGTGCTTACCAGTCCTCGTTTTGAGGATTATGGCGTCAGGTTGGGTGAAAAATCAGCATCAACAACGATATAGCATCAGGGCCAGCAAAACTGACCCTGACAGGAAGGGGAATTAACGACCGGCGTGTTTCATAATTCGGGCTTTATCTACCGCCCACTCGCGGTCTTTGATATCGGTACGCTTGTCGTGCTGTTTCTTACCTTTCGCTACGCCGATTTTGACTTTGCACCAGGCATTCTTCCAGTACAGAGAAAGAGCAACCACGGTGTAACCTTCGCGGTTGATGCGCCCGTACAGGGTATCCAGTTCGCGCTGGTTGAGCAGAAGCTTACGGGTACGCGTCGGGTCGCAAACGTAATGAGTGGAAGCAACGGCCATTGGCGTAAAGTTGGCGCCAAACAGATAGGCTTCGCCATCTTTTAAAATGACATAGCTATCGCCAATGTTGGCTTTACCTGCGCGGAGAGATTTTACTTCCCATCCCTGCAGGGCAAGACCAGCCTCGTATTCATCTTCGATAAAGTATTCATGACGAGCGCGTTTATTCAGCGCAATGGTGGCTGATCCAGGTTTGTGGGCTTTTTTCTTAGTCATAGTATCCTGAAGTCATCGTCTTAAAACAGTCGTACCTCAATCTTCCCGCGAGGCGTAATGGGCTATCTTAGCACGAGTTGCGGTACAGCGTTTTTTTTAGCAGCAGATAAATGATATTATTTACACCGTGTTTATATGTGGAACCTGCTATGCCTCAGATTAGCCGTACCGCCCTGGTGCCGTTCAGTGCGGAACAGATGTACCAACTGGTAAATGATGTGAAGTCCTACCCTGATTTTCTGCCGGGCTGCACCGGTAGCCGGGTTCTGGAGCTCGGTCCGACGCAAATGACCGCGGCGGTTGACGTCTCCAAAGCGGGTATCAGCAAGACCTTCACAACGCGAAATACGCTGACCAGTAACCAAAGTATTCTGATGAGTCTGGTCGATGGTCCGTTCAAAAAGCTGATTGGCGGCTGGAAGTTTATTCCCTTAAGCCCGGAAGCGTGCAAAATTGAGTTCCATCTCGATTTTGAATTCACTAATAAGCTGATTGAAATGGCCTTTGGTCGCATTTTCAAAGAGCTGGCCATGAATATGGTGCAGGCGTTCACGACCCGCGCTAAAGAGGTCTACAGTGTCGGCTAAAATCGTGGTTGAAGTGGCCTACGCATTGCCGGAAAAGCAGTATCTGCAAAGCGTTAAGCTGGAGGAGGGCGCGACGGTCGAGCAGGCGATCGTGGCCAGCGGCCTTCTGGCGCTGCGTGATGATATCGATCTGACGAAGAACAAAGTGGGGATTTATAGCCGCCCGTCTAAGCTTCACGATCGGGTCCACGATGGCGATCGGGTAGAAATCTATCGGCCGCTGATTGCTGACCCAAAAGAGCTGCGCCGGCAGCGGGCGGAGAAAAGCGCCGGAAAGTAACCGTTTCGCACGAAGATGCAGATATAAAAAAAGCGCTCATTGAGCGCTTTTTGCGTATTGATAGCTTTACTCCGCCGTCAGGGCAGGTTTGTTATCAATGTTGGTCAGCACACCGCTGCTGTTGAAGGTCAGGGTAAGCGTCTGCTGGGTAACTTTCTCATGCCCAGGCTGCTGACGGAAAACGTAGAACCAGGTATTGGTGCCAAACGGATCCGACATCATCGGGGTACCAAGAGCATAGGCAACCTGTTGTTGCGTCATGCCGACGCGGATTTTTGCTACATCGGTTGGTGCCAGATAGTTACCCTGGTTGATGTCAGGACGGTAAACCACTCGTTCCAGAGTGGAACAGCCTGCGGTCAACATAAGAAGAACCGCTGCGGCAGCAGTCAGCATTTTACAGCGCATAGTGATTTGATTCCTTTTTGGGCCCGAGCAGTACGTGGCTCATCTGTAATATGCCGATGATAATAGACCTTTGCCCGGTTGGGAACCTTCGGCTGCAGGTCTGTCGGCAATTTGCTGTTCACTATGACTCTGTGAAAATCAAAAAGTTTACGCGGCGAGCAACTCTTTCGCGTTTGCCAGGGTGTTACGAGTGACTTCACTACCGCCCAGCAGTCGGGCCAGTTCCTGCAAACGAGCGCGTTTATCCAGAGGGTGCATATGCGTCTCGGTCATTTCACCGTCGGTTTCCTTGCAGACGAAGAAATGGTGATGTCCGCAACCGGCAACCTGCGGTAAGTGGGTAACGCACATCACCTGGGTTGATTCACCCAATTGACGCAGCAGCTTACCGACGACCGCCGCCGTAGGGCCGCTGATGCCGACGTCCACTTCATCGAAAATCAGCGCCGGAGTTTCCATCTTACGCGCGGTGATGACCTGAATCGCCAGCGCAATACGAGACAGCTCGCCGCCGGAGGCAACTTTAGCAATCGGCTGCAGCGGTTGACCCGGGTTAGTGGTGACGCGGAATTCGATATGGTCTGCGCCTTCAGCCGTAAGATGGCGCTCATCAAACGCGACATCAATGGAGAACACCCCATGCGGCATCGAAAGTGAGTGCATACTCTCCGTAATGAGCTGAGTCAGCTCATCGGCGCTATTTTGGCGTAAGGCATGCAGCTGTTTCGCCGTATCCAGCGCCAGCTGATGATGCTCCACAACCCTCTGGCTGAGTGATTCCAGAGAACCCGCGCTATCATCCAGCATACGCTGTTCTTCCAGCAGTGACTGGTAAAGGTCAGGAAGCTCTTCGGGCGTAATTTGATGCTTCCGCGCGAGGGCAATTTGCCGGGAGATACGCTGTTCCAGCTCAAACAGGCGGTTCGGATCGAGATCGAGTCGGTCATGATAATGGCGCAGTTCGTCCGTGGCTTCGCTAAGCTGAATAGACGCTTCTTCGAGCATATCGAGTACCCCGGAGAGCTTACTGTCCATACCAACCAGCTCGCTGACCAGCTGCTTCGCGGCGTAGAGTTGGCTTTGCAGGTTGGATTCTTCGCCGTCTGCCAGCACCGTCAGCGCATGCTGGCAGGTAGTCAGCAGCTGACCGCTGTTAGCAAGGCGTTTGTACTCTTCATCAATTTGCTCAAATTCGCCCGCCAGCGGGTTGAACTCATTTAGCTCTTTTAATTGATATTGCAGCAGGTCCGCACGCGCTGCGCGCTCCTGGTTTTGCTGCTGATGCTGCGCCAGATCGCGACAGCTTTTATGCCACTGACGATAGCGCTCTGCCATGAGCTGAGTAAGCGCATACTCACCGGTATAGCCATCAAGCAGCGTTTTCTGGTGTTCGGGTTTAGTCAGTAACTGGTGGGCATGTTGGCCGTGGATCTGGATTAGCAGCTGACCGAGCTCACGAAGCTGGGATAAAGGGACTGCCGTACCGTTAATAAACCCGCGAGAACGGCCGTCTGCGCTGATGACGCGACGAAGTAAACACTCACGCCCGCTTTCAAGCTGGTTCTGTTCCAGCCAGCGCTGCGCGGCAGGCGTGTCCTTCAGGGAGAAACGGGCGCACAAATCAGCCCGGCTGGCGCCTCTGCGCACCATGTCGGCTTCCGCCCGACCACCGAGGCACAGCCCCAGCGCGTCGATAGCGATCGATTTACCGGCGCCGGTCTCGCCGGTAATGGCGGTCATCCCGCTGTGAAAATCGATTTCCAGCTCACGAACGATAGCAAAATGACTGATAGTGAGTTGTGCCAACATAGCTGCCTTCCTGTATTAAAAACCATTACTGTGTTTTCGTACAGTATAATATGGTTTTTTATCCAGTAAAGGGGCTGGCTATAAAATCAGAACAATTTTTTCGACCAGCCAAGCTTGGTGCTTAATGTATTGAAATAGCTGTAATCTTTTGGATGAATGAGATTGAGGTGATAGTCACAGCGGCGGATCAGCACATCTTCACCATCCTGAATCGGCAGCGCTATCTGGCTATCGCAGCTAATCTCGAGGTCGCTACAGCGTTGAGAAAAGCGCAGGCGAATCGTGCTGTCACCGTTGATCACCAGCGGGCGTGCCGACAGCGTATGCGGGAACATGGGGACCAGAGTGATAGCATCCAGCGAAGGCGTGAGGATCGGCCCGCCGGCGGAGAGGGAATAAGCCGTGGAGCCGGTTGGCGTGGAGATAATCAGGCCATCGGAGCGCTGAGAGAAAGCAAACACCTCATCAATGTAGACTTCAAACTCGATCATATGCGCCACTTTGCCAGGGTGCAGGACGACTTCGTTAATCGCCGTGCTGATGCGCTTCTGGCAATCCTGCTGACATACCTGCGCTTCCAGCAGGAAGCGTTTTTCGGCGATATAGTGGCCTTCGAGGACATCGGCGAGCTGCTGTAGCGCGTTATCCGGGTCGAGGTCGGTCAGAAAACCGAGGTTACCGCGGTTAATCCCAATAACGTTAATGTCGTAGCGGGCCAGCGTCCGCGCTGCGCCGAGCATATTGCCATCACCGCCCACCACGACGGCCAGGTCTGCCTGCTGGCCGATTTCCGCCAGCGTCCCGGTCTTCACATTGCTGAGCTGCAGTTCATGAGCAATTTGCTGCTCAACCAGCACTTCATAACCTTTGCCGGACAGCCAGCGCCAGAGCATTTCATGTGTGGTCAGCGCGGTTGGGTGACGAGGGTGTCCCACAATGCCTATACACTTGAAGTGGTTCTTCATGATCTGGATGTCCTTGCGTTAAATGAATAGTGACAATCTGGCTGCGTTCCCTTGAAACCAGGAAACTGATCCCCATAATAAGCGAAGTTAGCGAGATGAATGCGAAAAAAAACGCGGAGAAATTCATGAGTAGTAAAGAACAGAAAACGCCTGAGGGGCAAGCCCCGGAAGAAATTATCACGGAGCAGCACGACGACGTTGAGGCGGTAGAGCCTGAGGTTTCGGCTGAGCAGGTGGATCCGCGCGATGAAAAAATTGCGAATCTGGAAGCTCAGCTTGCTGAAGCGCAGAAGCGCGAACGTGAAGTATTGCTGCGTGCGAAAGCCGATGAAGATAACCTGCGCCGCCGCACCGAGCTGGATATCGAAAAAGCGCATAAGTTTGCGCTGGAGAAGTTCGTTAACGAGCTGCTGCCGGTCATCGACAGCCTGGATCGCGCGCTGGAAGTCGCTGATAAAGCTAACCCGGATATGGCGCCGATGGTTGAAGGCATCGAACTGACGCTGAAGTCCATGCTCGACGTGGTGCGCAAGTTCGGCGTGGAAGTGATTGGCGATACTAACGTGCCGCTGGATCCGAACGTACATCAGGCCATTGCGATGGTTGAGTCTGAAGACGTTGCGGCAGGTAACGTTCTGGGCGTGATGCAAAAGGGTTATACCCTGAACGGCCGTACTATTCGCGCGGCGATGGTCACCGTGGCGAAAGCGAAGTAAATAAGCGAAACGGCTACCGCGAGGTAGCCGTTTTTCTATTCCCCTCAGCCAGGTCCCAGGGTTGCTATGACTCGGCCACGCTTTCGCGAATGGGTTTTACCGGCATCACTTTCACCCTTTTAATCATATTCTCCTGAACATCAAGAATATCAATGTCATACTGTTCGATGCGTACGCGGGTGCCCGGGGCGGGGATCTCTTCAAGTGCTTCCAGGATAATACCGTTAATGGTTCGCGCTTCATCTTCCGGCAGATGCCAGTTAAAAGCCTTGTTGATTTCACGTACGTTGGCGGTACCGTCGATAATCACTGAACCATCGTTAAGCGGCGTCACCTCTTCAGCAAGCGTAGGCGACATTGATGTCGTAAAATCGCCAACGATCTCTTCGAGGATATCCTCAACCGTGACCAGACCCTGAATGTCTCCATATTCATCAACAACCAGGCCCACTTTCTTCTTATTGCGCTGGAATTTCACCAGTTGCGTACTGAGCGGCGTACCTTCCGGCACGAAGTAAATTTCATCGGCGGCGCGCAGCATGACTTCTTTCGTGAACTCTTTTTTCTCCGTCATCAGGCGATAAGCTTCGCGAACCCGCAGCATGCTGATGGCATCGTCCAGCGAGTCGCGGTACAGCACAATGCGTCCGTGCGGAGAGTGGGTCAGCTGGCGGACAATGGATTTCCAGTCATCGTTAATATTGATACCGACAATATCGTTGCGCGGGACCATGATGTCGTCAACGCTGACTTTCTCGAGGTCAAGAACGGAGAGCAGCATGTCCTGATTGCGGCGGGAGATTTGCGAGCGTGATTCATTAACGATAGTACGCAGTTCATCCTTGCTTAAGGCCCCGCTCACGACGATATCGGTTTTTATACCCATCATGCGCATCAGAATGCGGGTAATGGTGTTGAGCAACCACACCAGCGGCATCATCAGGATTTGCAGCGGCGCGAGCAGCAGGCTGCTGGGATAGGCGACCTTTTCCGGATAGAGCGCGGCAATGGTTTTTGGCAGCACTTCGGCAAACACCAGCACCACAAACGTCAGGACGCCGGTGGCAATGGCGACGCCGGCATCCCCATACAGGCGCATACCGACAATGGTGCCCAGCGCCGAGGCAAGAATGTTGACGAGGTTATTGCCAATGAGGACCAGACTAATGAGACGGTCAGGTTTGCGCAGCAGCTTTTCGACACGTTTTGCCTGACGATTGCCCTGCTTGGCCATATGACGCAGGCGATAGCGGTTCAGCGTCATCATGCCGGTTTCAGAACCGGAGAAATAGGCGGAGATGACCACCATGACGATCAGCGTCACGATCAGCGTGGTGGTGGAGATATGTTCCACTTGGGATTCCTTAAAGACTTAGCTCATGAACTGTTGCAATACGCGGCTACCAAAGTAGGCCAGCGTCAGCAGCCCCGCGCCAGTCACGTTAAACCAGACGACCCGGCGTCCGCGCCACCCTTCATGATAGTGGCCCCAAAGCAGGACGATATAAACGAACCACGCAACGATAGACAGCACTGCTTTATCAATGTTTTCCGCACTAAATAGGTTGTGCATGTAAAACAGCCCGGTACACAGCGTCAGGGTTAACAGAACCACGCCTATCTGGGTGATATGAAACATTTTACGTTCAATGCTCATCAGCGGCGGCATTTCGCTACTGAAGGTCAACTTTTTATTCTTCAGCTGATAGTCAATCCACGCCAGCTGCAGCGCGTAAAGCGCAGCGATAATCAGCGTAGCATAAGAGAAGAGCGACAGGCCGATATGGACCAGCATCCCCGGCGTGGTTTCCAGATGCGTGATGTACTCGTTCGGCATAAAGGTAGCGAACGCGAGGTTGATTAAGGCGAAGGTGTAGACAATGGGTAGCAATAGCCAGCCGCGATTACGCGAGGCGACGATGGTCATCACCGTACAGATCATCAGGCTGACCAGCGATCCCACGTTTAATAGACTGAGATTTTGCCCGCTTTCGCCGCCGGGAAAAATGCGTGACTCCAGCGCGAAGGCGTGACAAATCAACGCAATAGTTGCGGAAAGAATCGCCATCCGCCGCCAGCTGCTGTTTTTTTGCAGCAGGCCAGGGACGATCAGCGCGAGGCTGATGGAGTAGGCGACAAGGGCGAGTAGAGCAAAAACAGGCATAGGGGTGTCGACTGTTGACTAAATAGTAAAGAGAAGCAGTATAGCGTCACGCGACTCTGGCTCCAACCGTTGCAGCACATTCGCGTTTATGTCGTGTTATACTGCGCCCATTCCGTTTTTGTGTCGCTGCGGCGACCGACCGTTTCCACCTCAGGCGAGAGACAATGTTTGATAATTTAACCGATCGTTTGTCGCGTACGCTGCGCAACATTAGCGGCCGCGGACGCCTTACAGAAGACAATATTAAAGATACCCTGCGCGAAGTGCGTATGGCGCTGCTGGAGGCGGACGTTGCTCTGCCTGTGGTACGTGATTTCATCAACCGCGTAAAAGAAAGCGCGGTAGGTCATGAAGTCAACAAAAGCCTGACCCCGGGCCAGGAGTTCGTCAAAATCGTGCGCAACGAACTGGTTGCCGCGATGGGCGAAGAGAACCAGGCGCTGGATTTAGCGGCGCAGCCGCCAGCCGTGGTTCTGATGGCCGGTTTGCAGGGGGCGGGTAAAACCACCAGCGTCGCTAAGCTGGGTAAATTCCTGCGTGAAAAGCACAAGAAGAAAGTCCTTGTCGTTTCCGCTGACGTCTATCGCCCTGCGGCGATCAAACAGCTGGAAACGCTGGCCGAGCAGGTTAACGTTGATTTCTTCCCGTCTGACGTGGGTCAGAAGCCGGTTGATATCGTTAATGCCGCGCTGAAAGAAGCGAAGCTCAAATTCTACGACGTGCTGCTGGTGGATACCGCCGGTCGTCTGCACGTTGATGAAGCGATGATGGATGAGATTAAGCAGGTCCATGCGTCTCTCAATCCAGTAGAAACCCTGTTTGTTGTCGATGCGATGACCGGCCAGGATGCGGCGAACACGGCGAAAGCCTTTAACGAAGCTCTGCCGCTGACCGGGGTCGTGCTGACCAAAGTGGATGGTGACGCCCGCGGCGGTGCGGCGCTGTCGATTCGTCATATCACCGGCAAGCCGATTAAGTTCCTCGGCGTTGGCGAGAAAACCGAAGCGCTGGAGCCGTTCCATCCGGATCGTATCGCTTCCCGTATTCTCGGCATGGGCGACGTCCTGTCGTTGATCGAAGATATCGAAAGTAAGGTCGACCGCGCGCAGGCTGAAAAGCTGGCCTCTAAGCTGAAAAAAGGCGACGGTTTTGACCTGACCGATTTCCTTGAACAGCTGCGGCAGATGAAAAACATGGGCGGTATGGCCAGCCTGATGGGCAAGCTGCCGGGCATGGGGCAGATACCGGACAACGTTAAATCACAGATGGATGATAAAGTTCTGGTGCGTATGGAAGCCATCATCAACTCGATGACGCTGAAAGAGCGCGCTAAACCGGAAATTATTAAAGGTTCGCGCAAGCGCCGCATCGCCGCAGGCTGCGGAATGCAGGTGCAGGATGTGAACCGTCTGCTCAAGCAGTTTGACGATATGCAGCGCATGATGAAGAAGATGAAGTCGAAAGGCGGCATGATGAAGATGATGCGCGGAATGAAAGGAATGATGCCGCCAGGGTTCCCTGGAGGCCGATAGGCTGGTCGCCATTTCTGCCGGGGCGCGCTTCTTTTCTGACACATGGTTGGCGCATTCTGGCTATGACTTATGCTCCGGTACCAATTTAAGGGTACCGGAGTCGCCCTTCCACAGCAGAGTTTATAACTGCTGATTGCAATTTCCCCAGAAATCAGTAAAATTTTCGGGCTTTTAATATGACACCGGGCTCCGTTCCTCGATGGGGCCCGGTGTTTTATTCACACAAGAGGATGTTATGGTTACTATTCGTTTAGCACGTCACGGCGCGAAAAAGCGTCCGTTCTACCAGGTTGTTGTTACCGACAGCCGTAATGCACGCAACGGTCGCTTCATTGAGCGCGTTGGTTTCTTCAACCCGATCGCTTCTGCGACCGAAGAAGGAACTCGTCTGGATCTGGATCGTATCGCTCACTGGGTTGGCCTGGGCGCTACTGTTTCCGATCGCGTAGCTGCGCTGATCAAAGCCGCTAACAAAGCAGCTTAATCTGTCACGGTGGTCATGATGAGCAAGCAACACACCGCACAAGCACCTGTTGAACCGATTGTATTGGGCAAGATGGGTTCTTCCTACGGTATCCGTGGTTGGCTCAGAGTGTTTTCCTCCACCGAAGACGCCGAAAGCATTTTTGACTATCAGCCCTGGTTTATCCAGAAGGCGGGTCAGTGGCAGGTTGTTGAGCTGGAAAGCTGGCGCCACCACAATCAGGATATCGTCATTAAGCTGAAAGGCATTGACGATCGCGATGCAGCGAATCTGTTGACTAATTGCGAAATTGTCGTGGATTCATCGCAGCTGCCTGCGCTTGAAGAGGGTGACTACTACTGGAAAGACCTGATGGGCTGCCAGGTAGTGACCACGGAAGGCTATAGCCTCGGCAAAGTCATCGACATGATGGAAACCGGGTCTAATGACGTTCTCGTCATCAAGGCAAACCTGAAAGATGCATTTGGTATCAAGGAGCGGCTGGTTCCGTTCCTCGATGGGCAGGTTATCAAGAAAGTCGATCTCGCTACTCGTACCATCGAAGTAGACTGGGATCCTGGTTTTTAAATTCTCCGAATAAACGGTAAAAAACGGCACTATGGGGATTGGCTTGTGTTTATAGGTATCGTTAGCCTGTTTCCTGAAATGTTCCGCGCAATTACCGATTACGGGGTAACTGGCCGGGCAGTAAAAAATGGCCTGCTGAGCATCCAGAGCTGGAGTCCTCGCGATTTCGCTCATGACCGGCACCGTACCGTGGACGATCGTCCTTACGGCGGTGGACCGGGGATGTTAATGATGGTGCAACCTTTACGGGATGCCATTCATGCAGCAAAAGCCGCGGCAGGTGAAGGCGCAAAGGTGATTTATCTTTCACCTCAGGGACGCAAGCTTGATCAAGCGGGCGTCAGCGAACTGGCAACAAATCAGAAGCTGATTTTGGTGTGCGGTCGCTATGAAGGCGTAGATGAGCGCGTAATTCAGACCGAGATTGATGAAGAATGGTCAATTGGCGATTACGTTCTCAGCGGTGGTGAGCTACCGGCAATGACGCTGATTGACTCCGTTTCCCGGTTTATTCCGGGGGTGCTGGGTCATGAAGCTTCAGCAATCGAAGATTCGTTTGCTGAAGGATTGCTGGATTGCCCGCACTATACGCGTCCTGAAGTGTTAGAAGGTATGGAAGTACCGCCGGTATTGCTGTCGGGAAACCATGCTGAGATACGTCGCTGGCGTCTGAAGCAGTCGCTGGGCCGTACCTGGCTTAGAAGACCTGAACTTTTGGAAAACCTGGCTCTGACTGAAGAGCAAGCAAGGTTGCTGGCAGAGTTCAAAAAGGAACTCGCGCAACAGCAACATAAACATGATGGGATGGCGTAAGCCCCCAATATCAGTTTACCCAGGATAAGAGATTAAATTATGAGCAACATTATTAAGCAACTTGAACAAGAACAGATGAAGCAGGACGTACCTTCCTTCCGTCCGGGTGATACCGTGGAAGTGAAAGTATGGGTTGTTGAAGGTTCCAAAAAACGTCTGCAGGCATTCGAGGGCGTGGTTATCGCTATTCGTAACCGCGGTCTGCACTCTGCATTCACTGTTCGCAAAATTTCCAACGGCGAAGGCGTTGAGCGTGTCTTCCAGACTCACTCTCCGGTAGTTGACAGCATTTCTGTCAAACGTCGTGGTGCTGTACGTAAAGCTAAACTGTACTACCTGCGTGAGCGTACCGGTAAGTCTGCTCGTATCAAAGAGCGTCTTAACTAAGATTCGCTTTCGCGACATCCTGAATGAGAGGGCTGGCCTGATGGGCCGGCCCTTTTTTTATCTTTATTTTAACCATTCCATTGCGAATCATTTACAATACGCCCCTCATGGGGAGGGACGGTGGTCAGCAATATTTTTCATCACGCAGCATTACAACGGCGGGCCGTATGGTTGGCGCTGTTTGCGATCCTGCTGATCGTGGTGGCGCCGTTGATCTCCATCGCCCTGCAAAAAGATCCGATGAATGGCATGCATCACGCAATGATGGGGATGCCGGAAGGTATGCCATCACATCAGATGTCCATGACGAATACCGATGCCTCGATGCCGGAACACGCGCACAGCGTGCCGCTCGATCATGCTGAAGCCTGTGGCTACTGCGTACTGTTAGCTCATGTTCCGGGCCTGATTTTCGCGCTGCTGCTGCTGCTCAGCCTGATGCTTCGACGCCAGCGAGTCCCGGTGTCCCGCCCGGAGAGGAAACGCTGGCATGACTTTACCTGGCTTTATCCCCACACCCGCGCGCCACCGCGTCCGTCTGCTTTCTTCCTTACATAAAAAATAATGTGCGCACTGCGCAACGTTCTCTTTTGCTTTAAAAAAGGAAAAGTATGACTACCTGCACCTCGCGCGCGGCATGGCTGAACCTGCTGCGTCGTCTTCATTTCTATATCGGATTGTTTATCGGGCCGTTTATTTTTGTGGCGGCCCTGACCGGTACGCTATATGTCGCCACCCCTCAGCTGGAAAACTGGCTCTATCGTGATGCTCTGTACGGTACGTTGACTGGGGAAAAACAGCCGCTAAGCGCGCAAATTACCGTAGCGACGGAGGCCATTCAGGGAAACCTCCGCCTGCATGCGGTTCGACCGGGGATAGTGGCTGGCGATACGACCCGAGTGATGTTTATTGACCCGACCCTTGGCGAGTCGGAAACGCGGGCAATTTTTGTCGATCCGGTGACGCTACGGGTGACAGGCGATATGCCGGTTTATGGCACCAGCGGTATTTTGCCCCTGCGTCAGTGGATTGATTATGCCCATCGCTCTTTGCTGCTGGGTAACTTCGGCCGACTGTACAGCGAGCTGGCAGCCTCCTGGATGTGGGTTGCCGCTCTGGGCGGGATCGCGCTGTGGTCGATGACCCGGCCGCGTCGTCGCATAAATAACAGCGTGCAGAATAACCGCCGCCTGCACGTTTCTCTCGGCTGGGTGCTGCTGGTCGGTATGTTGTTATTCTCTGCGACCGGTTTAACCTGGTCGCAATGGGCCGGTAGTCACGTCGATAGGATGCGTGCCGCCTTTGGCTGGCTGACGCCGCAGGTGAATACCCAGCTGGAAAGTGCCGCTCCGGCCGCTCACGATCCGCATGCCGAACATCATGTGGGACATGGAGCGATGGGGGAGATGACGGCGCAGTTGCGCGTAGAGGATTTTGACCCGGTTCTGCTGGCTGCCCGCGCGGCGGGGCTGGATGCCGGCAAGCTGGAGATTCGACCGCCGTCGGGTGCCGGGCGCGCGTGGACGGTAAATGAAATCGACAGAAGCTGGCCAACCCGGGTTGATGCTGTCGCGATCGATGGTGCAACGATGCAAATCGTGGACCGCACTCATTTTTCCGACTTTCCGCTCATGGCTAAGCTGACCCGCTGGGGCGTTGATTTCCATATGGGAATTTTGTTCGGTCTTGCTAACCAGCTACTGCTTATCGCATTCGGAACCGCACTCTGCGTGATGATAGCGGTGGGGTACCGGCTGTGGTGGATTCGTCGCCCGGCGCGCGCGGCGTTTAACCCGGCCAATACGTTGATACAGGCGTGGTTTGGCTTAGCGTGGCCTGCTCGTTTGCTGACTGCTGTTATTGCGGTGTTGTTGGGCCTGGCGCTGCCGCTCATGGGGAGCAGCCTCGTGCTATGTCTCGCCGTTGATTATCTGCGCTGGCGCTCAGCAACGGCGGTGATAGCGGCTAAACCAGTCGAATAGGTGTTTAAGGCGTGCTGATAACCACCGTGACGCGGCGGTTTTCAGCGCGCCCTTTCGCGGTATCGTTGCTGGCTATAGGATACTTTTTCCCGAGTCCGCGAGTGGTCAAGTTTGCGCGCGGAATATTCGCCCCTTCGGCCCAGGCATCCGCCACGCTGTTAGCCCGCTTAAGCGATAGCATTTCGTTGTAGCTGTCTTCGCCGTAATTATCAGTATGACCTTCAAGGCGACTATGGGTAATACCGGTACTCGCCAGACGTGAAGCCATTGTGCGAATTTGCTGTTTGCTTTCGGCACGCAGATGATAGTCGTTTTTATCAAACAGGATGGTATCAGATATTCCTAATAACCAGTCGCCGTTGGTTTCAGTAAAGCCATATGACTTCATTGCTGCAATTTGTTCTGCCGAGAATTTTCCTTGCGGAGCCTGGCAGCCGCTAAGAAAAAGTGCGGCCAGTAAAGCAGGAGCAAAATATTTTCCGATCATGGTGATTCCTTTTATTTTTGCGTTTGCTGTAAGCGCTGGTGTTTCATCCGATACATATTTTGATCGGCAAGCTCTTGCAGATTTTCCGCTGAGGTATGTTCCCAGGTTAAAGCGTAACCAATGCTCAGTGACAGGCTGGCGGTGTGGCCATTGTGTAGATTAAACGGTGGGATAAACTGTTCGGACAACGCGCTGCACAGTGCCCGAACTTCGGTTTCTGAATGAACATCCCGTAGCAGAACGGCAAATTCATCGCCGCCGAGACGCCATGCCTGATGCTGTTTACCGACAAAGGCCATCAGGCGGCTCGCGACCTCAATTAACACTTTATCGCCGGCTGCGTGGCCCCAGTTGTCGTTAATAAGCTTGAAGTTATCGCCATCAAGAAATAACAGCGCAGAATGACTTTGGGCGGTTTCATCCTTCATCAGATCATTAATGACATTCCGGAAAGCCGCTCTGTTAGCCAGCCCGGTTAGCGGGTCGTGTAATGAACTGCGCAGGAGCTGGGCGTTTTTAGCCTGAAGCTGCCGCTGCCAGTCCTCCATTTCACCCAGCAGGCTATTGAAGTCCTGGGCGAACAGGTGGAATTCTTCAATGCGCTCTTCGGGCACCCGGCGGGAGAAATGGCGATTTTCGCGGATGTCATGTACCACCTCGGTAATGCTCTGTAACGCTGCCACAATGCCGCGATGCAGCGAGTGGGTAAGGAGCAAGGCGATGCAGGAAGCCAGAAAAATGCTGCCGGTGAGCACAATAATAGAGATACCAAGAAAATAGCTTATCAATCTGTCCAGCGCGGTCAGACGGAGTTCACCGATAATTTTTCCCTGGTGCAGGATAGTTTGCACCGTGGGTTTCGGGAAGAGCCATTTGCTGATGACGTCGCTGATTTTATCCTGACTGACCAGACCATCGTTATGCCATGAGGCGAAGGGTCTTTGCCGGCCATCGACCAGAATTGCTTGAGAAAATTGCCCCTGTCTGCCCAGCGTGGCCAGCGTGTCTTCAGCCGCTGCGCTATCGCCAAAAACGAGCGCTGCTTCCAGGCTACGGCCCATGGTGGCGGCGGTAAGTTCCAGGTTTTTTTGGGCGTATTGCTTGAGTGTAAATATGGAAGCGGTGCAGAGTAACAGCCAGACCAGTGTCATAGAGATCACCACGCTTATCATGCTGATACGGCGCAGCGCTCTTTTAAATGTGGGGCGCGGGGCCTGAGAAAAATCCTTATTCATGTGATGTTTTCCGGGCAAGCATCAGCACCTCGGGATTAACCCGAACGCCGCTGTGCGTCAGTACATCCAGATTTACGGAAAATCTGACTCTCTCATTGTTGATGAGCAGGCAAAAAGCGCTGCCAATAGAGCAATCGGTGTTTTGTTCCGCAATAAGTAATAGGGGCCGGTTTCCATATTTGGCCGTAAATTCAGACTGTTGGGTCGGCGATTCACTGCCAAAATAAAAACCATCGCAGGTCGTCTGTAAGGCTTCTTGTGTATTACGAACAATCACGGGTTTATAAGGCAATATTTCCGGAGCGTCTTCGGCCAGGCTATGGATATATCGTGATGTTGAAAAAATACAGAGCCTTGGAGGACCGGATAATTGCGGCCAGCGAGTATAAGTCACGATCCCCGAAACGATTGTCCGAACATTTTCAGACGGTCCGGAGGCAACAGCAGAGATACCCACGAGTGATAGTACTAAAGTCAAAAAGAGACGGTGAAGAACAGTCATTACGGTTCCGTCAGATTGTCATAGCGTGGGGGATGCAGATTGCTGAAACCCGGGCGAAGAATAGCATTGTTGAGGAAAATCGTCATTAGCCAGCCTCGCCGCTTTGAGATAATTCTTACCAGGATTTTTCGTAAAAGAAATTCGTGGAAGCAGGGAAAAACTGGCGTTTAATGACTCACTGTAAATAATTTGATACGCATTGAATGAAATACAGCGCGATTTAATTTCCGTATGTAAAGTAAAATTTACGTAATATGGATTGAAATCTTTACTCTGTGTGGTATCGTTACGTCATCCTCGCTGAGGCAATAACTATCGCAAACGAGCTATACAGGATCGCAATCATGCAAAAAGACGCGCTGAACAACGTACACATTACCGACGAACAGGTTTTGATCACTCCGGATCAGTTGAAGGCTGAATTCCCTCTGAGCGTTGAGCAGGAGGCGCAGATCGCGCAGTCTCGCCAGACCATCTCCAACATCATCGCCGGCCGCGATCCGCGTCTGCTGGTGGTATGTGGCCCTTGTTCGATCCACGATCCTGAAACCGCCATTGAGTACGCTCGTCGTTTTAAAGCCCTTGCCGAAGAGGTCAGCGATAGCCTCTATCTGGTCATGCGCGTCTATTTTGAAAAACCCCGCACCACCGTTGGCTGGAAAGGGCTGATTAACGATCCGCATATGGATGGTTCGTTTGATGTGGAAGGCGGCCTGAAGATTGCGCGCCGTCTGCTGGTTGAACTGGTCAATATGGGGCTACCGTTGGCGACGGAAGCGTTGGATCCAAACAGTCCTCAGTATCTCGGCGATCTGTTTAGCTGGTCTGCTATCGGCGCGCGTACGACCGAATCCCAGACTCACCGTGAGATGGCTTCTGGCCTGTCGATGCCGGTAGGGTTTAAAAACGGCACCGATGGCAGCCTTGCCACGGCAATTAACGCAATGCGCGCTGCCGCGATGCCGCACCGTTTCGTCGGCATCAACCAGGCCGGACAGGTGTGCCTGCTGCAAACGCAGGGCAACCCGAACGGTCACGTCATTCTGCGCGGCGGGAAAGCGCCAAACTACGGCCCGGAAGATGTTGCGAAGTGTGAAAAAGAGATGACTCAGGCGGGACTGAAGCCCTCTCTGATGGTAGATTGCAGCCATGGGAATTCTAATAAAGACTACCGCCGTCAGCCTGCGGTTGCGGAATCCGTGGTCGCGCAGATTAAAGATGGTAACCGTTCCATTATTGGTCTGATGATTGAGAGCAATATCCACGAAGGTAACCAGTCCTCTGAGCAGCCGCGTTGCGATATGAAATACGGCGTCTCAGTGACCGATGCCTGCATTAGTTGGGAAACCACCGATGCACTGCTCCGCGAACTTGATAAGGATCTGCGAGGCCATCTGGCGGCTCGTCTGGCGTAAGAGGATGATATGGTTGCTGAACTGACCGCATTGCGCGATCAAATTGATGAAGTCGATAAGGCGCTGCTGGAACTGCTGGCTAAGCGCCTGGAGCTGGTAGCGGAAGTCGGAGAGGTTAAAAGCCAATACGGCCTGCCCATTTACGTTCCTGAACGTGAATCGGCGATGCTGGCGTCCCGGCGCGAGGAGGCTGCTGCGCTTGGGGTCCCGCCGGATCTTATCGAAGATGTTTTGCGTCGCGTCATGCGGGAGTCTTATTCCAGCGAAAACGATAAAGGTTTTAAAACGCTTTATCCGAACCTGCGTCCGGTGGTGATTGTTGGCGGCGGCGGGCAAATGGGGCGTCTGTTTGAGAAAATGCTGACGCTTTCCGGATATCAGGTTCGTATCCTTGAAAAAGACGACTGGTCGCGGGCGGAAGAGATTGTCGCCGATGCCGGTATGGTTATCGTCAGCGTGCCGATTCATATCACGGCGGCAACGATTGCTCAGCTGCCACCGCTGCCGGCGGACTGCATCCTGGTCGATTTGGCCTCGGTGAAAGCGGAACCGCTGCAGGCGATGCTGGCCGCGCACAAAGGTCCGGTATTGGGGTTACACCCCATGTTTGGGCCGGACAGCGGCAGCCTGGCGAAGCAGGTGGTGGTGTACTGCGATGGCCGCCAGCCCGAAGCGTATCAGTGGTTCCTGGAGCAAATTCAGGTCTGGGGCGCGCGGCTCCATCGTATCAGCGCCGTCGAGCACGATCAGAATATGGCCTTTATTCAGGCGTTGCGCCACTTTGCGACCTTCGCTTACGGCCTGCACCTGGCCGAAGAGAATGTGCGTCTTGAGCAACTTCTGGCGCTGTCGTCGCCTATTTATCGTCTGGAACTGGCGATGGTTGGCCGGCTGTTTGCCCAGGATCCGCAGCTCTATGCTGACATTATTATGTCCTCGGAAAATAATCTGGCGCTGATTAAGCGATACTACCAGCGCTTCGGTGAAGCTATCGGCCTGCTGGAGCAGGGGGATAAACAGGCGTTCATCGATAGCTTCCGTAAGGTTGAGCACTGGTTCGGTGACTATGCCCAGCGCTTCCAGAGCGAAAGCCGGACGTTGCTGCGCCAGGCAAATGATAATCGGCAGTAAGTCGTCAAACACGTATACAATAAAGCCAGAGGGGTGACCCGCTGGCTTTTTTTATAGGGATGAAAACGATGGCTGAACCACAACCGCTGTTTGATTACACCGGGCATTTACCGGAATGTCCGACCTGGAGCGAAGCCGAACAGGCATTGTACTGGGCCGATATTATGGAATGCGAGATTCATCGCTACGACGTGCAGACGGGTGAACATCAGGTTCTGCAATTTCCCGAGGAGCCCGGCTGTTTTGCCCTGCGCGAGAAGGGCGGTTTTATCGTCGCTTTACGCAGCGGTATCTGGCTCACTGATGCGCATGGTCTTCTACAGCGCAAAGTCTGCGATAACCCCAGCAACCCGCAATTAGCGCGCTTTAATGATGGTGGAACCGATCGTGACGGCCGCTTTTATGCCGGGACTTTCTGGGGGCCGGGAGATTTTAACGGCGCGCTCTTAGTGCGCATCGATAACGATCTCTCCCCGCAGGTTATCCAGTGCGATATTCACGGCGCTAACGGTCTGGCGTTTAGCGAAGACAAACGTTGGATGTATACCTCGGATACGCCAAATGCCGTTATCTATCGAACACCTCTCGATGAGCGGGGCGAGGCGGGTAAACGTGAGGTCTTCCTGCGCTTTCAGCCGGGAGAGGGGATTCCAGACGGCGCGGCCATCGATGCTGAAGGTTGCTACTGGAGCGCGATGTTTGACGGCTGGCGTATTGCGCGCTTCTCGCCGACGGGCGAGCAGCTGGAGGAGCATCGTCTACCGGTGCGTTGCCCGACGATGGTCTGTTTTGGCGGAGCGGATATGAAGACGCTCTACATTACCACCACGCGGGAGAATATGGATGCCGAAGAAGTGGCGAAATATCCGCTTTCCGGTGCGATCTTCACCCTGCCAGTTGCCGTGGCAGGGATGAAGAAATTGCCGTTTATCGAACGTTAAACCGGGTCGACCGGTACCACGTTTTCGCTGGCATAGCAGCCCAGCACTTTCATTGAACGCGTTATCTCGGCCAGCTCTTTTAATGCCTTGCGCATTGGCAGTGATTCCAGGTTGGCCTGGATATCCAGATAAAACATCTCTTCCCACGGATTACCGTGAATGGGGCGTGATTCCAGCTTGGTCATGATCAGATTATGGTTTCGCAGCACCAGCAGCGCTTCTACCAGGGCCCCGGCTTGCTGGCCGGTGGCCATCAACAGCGTGGTTTTCGCGGGGACCTGATCGGAGACTTCCACCGCTTTACGCGCCAGAACCAGGAAGCGGGTGATGTTTTGCGTCTGGTTCGCCTGACAATGTTCCAGGACCTGCAAACCGTGCAGCGCTCCGCCTGCTTCGCTGCCCAGGGCGGCAACGGTCGGCGATTTAGCCTGAGCGACTTTTTCCATCGCTGAGGAGGTGCTGTCGGTATATTCAATGTTCCAGTGCGGATAGCGGCTCAGATACTGGCTGCACTGCTGAAACGGCTGCGGATGGCTGTAGACCGTCGTAATCTGTTGCGCATCGGTGGACGTTGAGACCAGCACGCAGTGATCGATAGGCAGCGTCAGCTCGCCCACGATGGATAAGCTGGTGTGCTGCAGAAGATCGTAAACATCATTGATGCCGCCGGAACTGGTATTTTCGATAGGAACGACGGCATAGTCAGCCTGGCCGGTCTCCACTTGCTCAAAGATATCGGCGAACTTCGCGCAGCCGCTTTCGATAAACTGTTCAAAGTGGCGGGCGGCGTACTGACGAGCCGCAAGGTGCGAATATGAACCTTTAGGTCCGAGGAATGCCACCCGCGCGGAGTGCGGATTAATTTTATTCAGGTGCTGTTGCAGCAGCGTTTGTTGGGTAAGGACCGAGTCTTCAATGATCAGCTGGAACAGGCGCGTGATGTAATGGGCATCAAGATGGTGTTTTTTCCCCAGCGTCATCAGGCGTTCCAGCAGGTCCCGCTCGCGGTCGATATCCCGCACCGGCCGGTGCGATGCCAGCTTGGCTTTACCGACCTCGACGGCCAGGCCGCGTCGCTCAGCCAGCAGCGCAAGCAGTTTCTCATCCAGAGCGCTGATCTTATCGCGTAGGGCCAGTAATGGGTTTTCCTCGGTCATATGTGTTGCCTTTCTTGTTATTGATTATCAATAAAAAAGGCCTCCCGTTTGGGAGGCCTTGTTGTTCGTCTTCGCATTCTTTATCACACGACGAATTGCCTCCCATTCAGGGGAAGGTAAAAAAGAATGCGAAGAAAAACGGGATCAGTTTCACGATGAATTCCTTGAGTTAGTGGGGATTACAGTACCTGTACTGTTTTCACTCTGTCAATAAAAAACGCGCCCGAAGGCGCGTGGCATGACACAAGCTTAAGTTAAGGATTACTCTTCTTCTTCCACAAAGCCTGCCTCTTTCACCGACGTTGCGGCGCGGCGGGCTTCCCCTTTGTGTTGCACTTTATTGAGCTGCCGTTCCAGCTTGTTGATCAATTCGTTAATTGCGGCATACATGTCTTCGTGCCGTGCGCTGGCGACCAGGTGCCCGTTTGGCGTATTGATGGTTGCGTCAGCGACAAAACCCTGCGGCTCCTTAGAGAGGATGATGTGCGGGTTAATTAAGTGGGTTTGCCATTTATCCAGTTTGGCGAGACGGTCTGCGACGTGCTGGCGGATTGCCGGAGTAATTTCCATTTGTTTACTGGTAATGTTCATTGTCATAAATTTTACCTCTTGTCTTTCCCGTCTTGGTAAACTCAGCATACCTCGCCCAATGTCAAAATGCGTGATTTAAATCACATTTTATTGTCACTTTTTGTCAACAAATCTGTTTTGTGAGACAGGACAGGAACAGGTGAGATTTTACTTGTGGAATGGAAGAAAGAGAGCCATATTTGATGAGTTAACTCGGCGCTAAACCGCTTCAGCTTAACGATTTAACGAATAAAAAAACGGCAGCCACTCGGCTGCCGTTTTGCTTATCTAAGGGCTATCAGGTGTTCTTGCTGTTAGCCGCGATGATTTTCGCAACCTTGTCCGCCTGCGCGTTCATCTGCATCTGACGGTAGGCGTTTTCCATTTTCGGAAGCGCGTCGCGGGTGGCCTGCGTATCCGGATAGTTACGCAGCATGCCGTCTACGCGGTTAACGACCGCAACCCATGCGCCACGATCGGTATAGTAATCCACGACCGACAGCTCGTACTTCGCCAGACGATCTTTCAGGAACACCATACGCTTGTAGGCGTCAGTAGCGTACTGGCTGTTAGGATAGCCACGAACCAGTTTGGAGAAGTCGTTAAAGGCATCGCGCGCGTGTTGTGGATCGCGGTCAGAACGATCGACACCGAAGAAGCCCTGCAGCGCACTGTCATCCAACGCCATATTTGTCAGACCACGCATATAAATGACGTAATCAATGTTAGGATGGGTAGGGTTCAGGCGCACAAAGCGATCGATAGCTGCCTGAGCCAACGGCAGATCGGCGTTTTTGTAGTACGCATAAATCAGATCCAACTGTACCTGTTGGGAATAAGGACCAAAGGGATAACGGTTATCCAACGCTTCCAGTTGCGTTATTGCCTGTTTCCAGTTACCGTCCTGCAGCTTTTGCTGAGCGGTCGCGTAGATCTCATTCGGCGGATTATCGGGCACCTCCTCCTTTGAGCCAGAGCAACCCACCAAAGCCAGGCTCAGTGTGGCTGCTGCCACCAGGTATTTCATGCGCGTCATGACGTTTTGACTTCCTCAAAATGTTTATGCGGGAGAATCTCTGTTCCTGCTCCCGATTAAGACCAGCTACAATAGCACACTATATTAAACGGCAAAGCCGTAAAACCCAACGTTAAAACGAAGAAGCTGTATATGGCACAACGAGTACAACTCAACGCAACGGTGTCCGAAAATCAACTCGGACAACGCTTAGATCAGGCTTTGGCCGAATTGTTCCCGGATTATTCGCGTTCGCGCATAAAAGAATGGATCCTTGACCAGAGAGTGCTGGTAAACGGCAGCGTCAGCGACAAGCCGAAAGAGAAAGTGCTGGGGGGAGAAACGATTGCTATCGATGTTGAAATCGAAGAAGAAGTCCGTTTCCAGGCACAGGATATTCCGCTCAATATCGTTTATGAAGATGATGACATCCTCGTAATTAATAAACCGCGCGATTTAGTTGTGCACCCTGGCGCGGGCAACCCTGACGGTACTGTGCTGAATGCGCTGTTGCACTACTATCCGGCCATTGCTGACGTGCCGCGTGCGGGGATCGTGCACCGTCTTGATAAAGACACCACCGGCTTGATGGTGGTCGCGAAGACCATTCCGGCGCAAACCCGCCTGGTGGAATCCCTGCAGCTGCGCGAAATCACCCGCGAGTATGAAGCGGTGGCGATTGGTCACATGACCGCTGGCGGAACGGTGGAAGAACCGATTAGCCGCCACCCGACCAAGCGTACGCATATGGCGGTACATCCCATGGGAAAACCGGCGGTGACGCACTATCGGATCATGGAGCATTTTCGCATTCATACTCGTCTGCGTTTGCGCCTGGAGACCGGCCGTACGCATCAGATTCGCGTACACATGGCGCACATCACTCATCCGCTGGTGGGCGATCAGGTTTATGGCGGGCGCCCGCGTCCGCCTAAAGGCGCATCGGAAGAGTTCATCACCGCTCTGCGTAAGTTCGATCGCCAGGCCCTGCATGCCACCATGCTGCGTTTATACCATCCGATCAGCGGTATTGAGATGGAATGGCATGCGCCAATTCCACAGGATATGGTTGATTTGATTGATGCCATGCGCGCTGATTTTGAAACCCATAAAGACGATATTGACTGGCTATGACTAAACTGATTGTACCGCAATGGCCAATGCCGGAAGGCGTGGCAGCCTGTAGTTCCACGCGCGCTGGCGGGGTGAGTTTGTCGCCATACGATTCACTTAACCTCGGTGCCCATTGCGGAGACAATCTGCAGCATGTAGAAGAGAACCGTCGGCGCATGTTCGCCGCTGGCGGTCTTCCGTCATACCCGGTGTGGCTGGAGCAGGTTCACGGTACGGCAGTGTTAAAGCTCGACGGCGGGCCGTACGAGTCAAAGCGCGCTGATGCTTCATACTGCAATGTGCCGGGTACGGTATGCGCGGTGATGACCGCTGATTGCCTGCCGGTGCTTTTTTGCAACCGCGCGGGAACGGAAGTTGCGGCTGCTCATGCCGGCTGGCGGGGCCTTTGTGAAGGCGTGCTGGAAGAAACCGTGGCCTGTTTTGCCGATAAACCGGAAAACATCATGGCCTGGCTTGGTCCCGCCATTGGGCCGGACGCGTTTGAGGTTGGTCCGGAGGTACGTGAGGCCTTTATGGCAAAAGATACTCAGGCGGAGCGCGCATTTCGTCCTGCAGGTGAAAAGTATTTTGCTGATATCTATCAGCTTGCGCGTCAGCGGCTGGCGAGCGTTGGCGTTGAGCAGATTTTTGGCGGTGACCGCTGTACCCTCAGCGAAAAAGATGATTTTTTCTCTTATCGTCGCGACAAGACGACGGGTCGTATGGCAAGTTTCATCTGGCTGATATAACCTCCCGAACTAAGACGATCCAGAAGGCAAACTTATTTTTGCATAGTTCAGGTCTTTAACCTTGAATAATTGAGGGATGACCTCATTTAATCTCCAGTAGCAAATTTGACCTGTTATGGGAGGAGTTATGCGTCTGGATCGTCTTACCAATAAATTCCAGCTTGCTCTTGCCGATGCCCAGTCCCTTGCACTCGGGCACGACAACCAATTCATCGAACCTCTTCATCTTATGAGCGCCTTGCTGAATCAGGAAGGGGGATCGATACGTCCTTTATTAACTTCGGCGGGCATCAATGCCGGAGAGTTGCGCACCAATATTGAACAGGCGTTGAGCCGATTGCCGCAGGTGGAAGGTACCGGCGGCGATGTTCAACCGTCCCAGGATTTAGTGCGTATCCTGAACCTTTGCGACAAGCTGGCGCAAAAGAGAAAGGACAACTTTATTTCGTCAGAGCTGTTCGTTCTGGCAGCGCTTGAATCACGCGGCACGCTGACCGACCTTTTAAAATCCGCCGGGGCCACAACCGCCAACGTGAGTCAGGCGATCGAACAAATGCGCGGAGGTGAAAGCGTGAACGATCAGGGAGCCGAAGACCAACGTCAGGCCTTGAAAAAATTTACCGTCGATCTGACCGAACGTGCCGAGCAGGGCAAGCTTGACCCGGTGATTGGCCGCGATGAAGAAATTCGTCGTACGATTCAGGTTCTGCAGCGCCGTACCAAAAACAACCCGGTGCTGATTGGTGAACCCGGTGTAGGTAAAACGGCCATTGTTGAAGGGCTGGCGCAGCGGATCGTCAACGGTGAAGTGCCGGAAGGGCTGAAGGGGCGCCGGGTGCTGGCGCTCGATATGGGCGCGCTGGTGGCGGGTGCCAAATACCGCGGTGAGTTTGAAGAGCGCTTAAAAGGCGTTCTGAATGACCTCGCCAAGCAGGAAGGCAACGTCATCCTGTTTATCGATGAGCTGCACACCATGGTGGGTGCGGGTAAAGCGGACGGCGCAATGGACGCCGGTAACATGCTGAAACCGGCGCTGGCGCGCGGTGAGCTGCACTGCGTGGGCGCTACGACGCTGGATGAATATCGCCAGTACATTGAGAAAGACGCCGCGCTGGAACGTCGTTTCCAGAAAGTATTCGTGGCGGAGCCGACCGTTGAAGATACCATTGCGATTTTGCGTGGTCTGAAAGAACGTTATGAACTGCACCACCACGTGCAGATCACCGACCCGGCGATCGTTGCGGCAGCCACGCTGTCTCATCGCTATATCGCCGACCGACAGCTGCCGGATAAAGCTATCGACCTGATCGATGAAGCCGCATCCAGCATTCGGATGCAGATTGACTCAAAACCGGAAGAGCTGGACAGACTCGACCGTCGCATCATTCAGCTCAAGCTGGAACAGCAGGCGCTGAAGAAAGAGTCTGATGAAGCCAGCATTAAGCGGCTGGAAATGCTGAATGAGGAGCTGGCCGATAAAGAACGTCAATATTCAGTCTTAGAAGAAGAGTGGAAGGCTGAAAAAGCATCGCTCTCCGGAACCCAGACGATTAAGGCTGAGCTGGAACAGGCGAAAATCGCGATTGAGCAGGCGCGTCGCGTCGGCGATCTGGCGCGGATGTCCGAGCTGCAGTACGGCAAAATCCCGGAGCTGGAAAAACAGCTGGCGGCGGCAACGCAATCCGAAGGCAAGACGATGCGTCTGTTGCGTAATAAAGTTACGGATGCGGAAATCGCGGAAGTGTTGGCTCGCTGGACGGGTATCCCGGTGGCCAGAATGCTGGAAGGCGAGCGTGAGAAGCTGCTGCGTATGGAGCAGGAGCTGCATAGTCGCGTCATTGGTCAGAATGAAGCGGTTGAAGCGGTATCGAATGCAATCCGCCGTAGCCGTGCCGGATTATCCGATCCTAATCGTCCAATCGGCTCGTTCCTGTTCCTGGGCCCTACCGGTGTAGGTAAAACAGAACTCTGTAAAGCGCTGGCCAACTTTATGTTTGATAGCGACGATGCGATGGTACGTATCGACATGTCAGAGTTTATGGAGAAACACTCCGTTTCACGTCTGGTTGGGGCGCCTCCGGGATACGTCGGTTATGAAGAAGGCGGCTATCTCACTGAAGCGGTCCGCCGTCGTCCTTATTCCGTCATCCTGCTGGATGAAGTGGAAAAAGCGCATCCGGATGTCTTTAACATTCTGCTGCAGGTACTGGACGATGGACGTTTGACTGACGGGCAGGGGAGAACGGTCGACTTCCGCAATACGGTCGTCATCATGACCTCTAACCTCGGTTCGGATCTCATTCAGGAACGTTTTGGGGCTCTGGACTATAGCCACATGAAAGAGCTGGTTCTGGGCGTGGTTAGCCAAAGCTTCCGGCCGGAGTTTATCAACCGTATTGATGAAGTGGTGGTATTCCACCCGTTAGGTGAAAAACACATTGCTTCTATTGCACAGATTCAGCTGCAGCGGTTGTATAAACGACTTGAGGAACGCGGCTATGAAGTTCACCTCTCTGATGAGGCACTGAAGCTGCTGAGCGAAAACGGTTACGATCCGGTTTATGGCGCACGTCCTCTGAAACGTGCTATCCAGCAGCAGATCGAAAACCCGCTGGCGCAGCAGATTCTCTCTGGAGAGCTGATACCGGGTAAAGAAGTGCAGCTGGTTGTGAAAAACGACCGGATAGTGGCAGTGCAGTAAATCACAAAACAGCAAAAACGGGCCCGCTGGGCTCGTTTTTGTTTAAAAACCAGGCGATAATGTATTCTCAGCTGCAGCTTTGGTTGAAAAATAAGCGGGTGGAGTTTTTTTTTGAAATTCCTCTTGCCACTTCAGAATTACTCCCTATAATGCGCCTCCACTGACACGGAACAACGGCTTACAGCCCGCCGGGTCAGCGGGATTCAGCGATGAATACCGGCAGAGAAAAGCGAAATTAAACGCTTGACTCTGAATGAGGAAAGCGTAATATACGCCACCTCGCAACGGTGAGCGAAAGCCGCGTTGCACT